>NZ_JABSOV010000123.1 GCF_013215345.1 Colwellia sp.
ATTCACCTTCGGCTTGGTAGCCTAAAAGTTTCTCTTCAATTTTATGCATATTCTTAACGTTATTTTCATAACTGGCGCCTTCAGCACTTTGCATAATTAAGAAGAAATTACCGCGATCTTCTTTTGGCGTGTATTCAGAAGGTAGCTTGTTAAACAATAAAAATACCGCGGCTAATGACAAGCCCAGTACTAACACGATAAGAATAGGTTGATGAATACTATTTTTCAGGGCTCTGCCATAAGCTGCTTCAAAGCGGGCAAAAGTGCGATCCAGTTTTTGACCAAAAGAAGAACTACGCTCTCTGTGCTTCAACATTTTTGAACACAACATTGGCGTTAGTGTTAAAGCCGTCAAACTTGAAAAAACTACAGCCGCCGCGATGGCAATGGCGAATTCAGTAAATAACCGTCCCATGTTGCCCGATAAAAATACCAGCGGAACAAACACAGATACAAGCACTAAGGTGGTGGCAACTACGGCAAAGGCTACTTCCCTACCGCCTTCATAAGCGGCCATCAAAGGTGTTTGACCATTTTCGATACGGCGGTAAATATTTTCGAGTACCACAATAGCATCATCAACAACTAGACCAATAGCGAGTACTAAAGCTAATAACGTTAATAAGTTAATAGAGAAACCAAACCAAGATAGCGCCATCAAAGAGCCAATCAAAGCAACCGGTACGGTAATAGCAGGAATGATGGTAGCGCGAATATTTCCGAGGAATAAGAAAATAACCAATACCACCATTAACATGGCAATAATTAAGGTGTTATAAACTTCATCAATAGAGCCTTGAATAAAGACCGAGCTATCATAACTATTGGTAATCGTTGTACCCACAGGTAAAGAGCTACGGATAGTAACCATCTCTTTTCTCGCAGATTTAACCACGTCTAAGGTATTGGCTTTAGATTGCTTGATGACACCCAAGCCGACCATATTTTTACCATTGCCGCGGAACATATTTTCATCATCTTGCGCGCCAATAAAGACTTCGGCAACATCACCTAAGCGCACTACAGAGTTAATTGCAGAACTACTTTCAGAACTACTACCAGAATCACCTTCTGAGTGACTAATTACCATATTGGCAAAATCTTGCACCGTTAAATAGCTACGCTCGACCCGAATAGAAAAATCTCTATCTATTGACTCGATGCGCCCTGCCGGTAACTCTACATTTTCATCACGTAAGGTTTCTTCTATATCTTGCACGGTAATATTACGTGCCGCCATGGATACACGATTTAGACGTATTTTCATGGCATAAGTACGGCCACCGCCCACTTGCACACGGGCAACACCATCAACCACCGCAAAACGGTCAACGATATAGCGATTCGCGTAATCAGTTAGCTCTAGCGTACTCATGGTTTCGCTTTGCAGCACAAACCAAACAATGACATTTTCATCGTCATTGGCTTTTGAAACTTCAGGTGGATCAGCCTGCTCTGGTAAGTTATTTAATGCGCGAGAGATACGATCGCGGACATCATTAGTCGCGGCATCAATATCTCGGTCTAAATTAAATTCAATGGTGATACTTGAACGACCAACACGGCTATTAGAATTGATGGTTTTAACCCCTTCAATGCCACTAATTCTGTCTTCAAGTAATTGGGTTATTTTAGTTTCAACTATAGCGGCAGAAGCCCCTGGGTAATTGGTACTAATATTAACTATCGGTGGATCAATATCTGGATATTCTCTTAATGGCAGCATTAAAAAAGCAACAATACCAAAGGTGATAATAAGTAAGTTTATTACCGTGGCAAAAACTGGTCGTTTTACCGATAAATCAGATAAAATCACTAGTGCTTTCTCCCTTTATCAGCAGTAGGATTTTCTTCAGTTTGAGCAAGTGCTTGTTCTTCAGATTCTTGACCTATGATACTAACCGCTGAGCCATCACGAAGTTTAAGTGCGCCTTCAACGACCACTTCTTCACCTGCAACTAAGCCTGAAATAACTTCCACCACACCAGGATGGCGACGACCAATTTTTATCGCTTTACGTACGGCTTTACCATCAATCACAGCAAAGACATAATGATTATCTTCAATAGGTATAATGCTACTTTCAGGTAATTGCAGTATGTTTTCTACTTGCAATAACACGCTAATTTTAAGCAACATACCAGGGTGGAGTTTTGACACTTTGTTATTGATGGTAGCGCGAACTTTAATGCTGCGGGTACTTGAGTCAATACGACTATCAATGGCAGAAATTTTGCCAATAAATTCTTTATGTTGGTAAGCGGTATTTACCGCGCTAATTTGTTGACCAACATGAATATGCGTTAATAAACGCTCAGGTAAATGAAAGTCTACTTTAATAACACTCAAGTCATCTAAGCGAGTAATCACACTTCCGGCATCAATATAAGCGCCCTTACTCACCTCACGAAAACCCAATACACCGGAAAATGGTGCTCGAATTGTTAAGTTACTTAATTTAGCGCGAGCACTGGTTAGCTGCGCTTCAATCGCTTTAGTTTTCGCTTCTTGTTGCTCTACCAATGATTTGGAGGTTGCTCTACTGGCAAGTAACTCAGATAAACGCTTTAAATGCGCCTGTGATTCTGACAGGTTAGCTTTTAACTCACTCACTTTGGCTAGCTCTTCTTGATTATTCAGCTTAACCAGTACAGCACCTTTTTTAACTGTTTGGCCATCGTCAAAGTAGATTTCATCAACAAGATCAGAATATTTACTGGTGATCACCACTTGCTCATTGGCACGCGCGGTACCGACCGCTTCGACACTTTCAATAAACTCGGCCAACACCACTGGCACCATTTTTACCGCAACCACACGCTTGAATTTACTTTTTTCTTGCTTAGCTTCTGGCCATTGCAAATAAGTAATTAAGGCCACAAGAATGGCAAGTATAATGAATAAAGGTAAACGGCGGGTAACAGCCGAAGTACTTGCAGTCGCTGTAGATACAAACTTATTTGACATAAAGAGGTTCTCTAATAACATAGTAATAGTGTGGTGGCGATCGTGTATTTAAAGCATATATCCAAGCGGGCTGGGAGTAATTGCACGCAAATACTATAACCTATAGACCTATCAATAGCATTTACCTAGCCAGTAACTTAGCTTAAAATATTAACCACTTAACGCAAATTAACGTAAAAGAGAAAAACCTTGAATAAATTAGCCGTATTAGCCTTTGCCATATTATTATTTCTCAGTACCATGTTATGGTATCTCGCCAATGGCTCTTTAAATGATTACCTAAAAAGCCAAGTTCTTTTGCAAAGCCATTACTATAGCGGGCAAAAATCTCAGTTACTCAGCGCTAATTTTTCAACTAATAGCGGTATTACTACCTTTACCAATTTCTCTGTTGCCAATATAGATGGTTTAACTCAGCCTCAGCTATTTAAAGTCGATAACATCAGCGTACAACTGGCAGAGCTTGCAACTAGCCAATTTGACGCCCCCAGCGTAGCGAAAAAAACCACGACTTTAGTGCATGTTAAACAACTTCGCTTCAATAACTTACACGCTTGGTCAGAGATTGATAAAATAAGTGAAACCGGTAAAACTAATTTAGAAGTTTTGATTAAAAAAGTTGAGACGAAACTAGCCACTGACTACCCGGCTTTATACCCACAACTAAGCGCTGAGCTATACGCAAAAATGTACCCTGAGCGCAGCGAAGAATTGGCCTTAGAAAATATTGATTCCAGCCGAGAAGTAGCAGAAATTGAAACCAACAAAGCAGTTATCGCCTCCAATGCCGCTAAACAGAAAAGACGTTTATTAGGTAAAGCACTAACCCGCGTTCGCATCAGTTCAGTACTTATTGAAGAATTAACCCTGACTATTGTTAAAGACAATAAAGTGATGAGCAAACAATTTGAGAATATCGAGCTAGGCAGTATTGGTAATGAAGATGGCTTAGACAGTAATCAATTAGGTGGAGAGCTACTTAAGCTGTTACTCAAGGAGTTAATTCGTCTTGAAAACTCTAACACTATGGAAAGCTTGGCTAATTAGCTTGAACAGCAAGAATAAATAAATATGATAGTTTGCTAAAAATAACTAAAGTTCGCGCATTTTTGCCGATATAGATCAAAGTGATAATTAAATCTTACTGTTATTATTAGGAACTATTACGTTGTGCAAACTATGTCATCTACTATGAAACAATTAATTTCTGTTACCGATTTAAAAGGTAATTATACCTATGTAAATCAAGCGTACTGCCAAACCACAGGTTATCAAGAAAGTGATCTGCTAAATACTGATACACGTAGCTTAACTCATCAGCAAATGCCCAAAGTGGTACTCGATGAGTTATCAGCAACGTTAGCAAAAGGATTTTCATGGCAAGGATTATTACAGCTGAAGAGTAAAGCCGGTAAGAGTATTTGGCTTGATGTATTTATCACCCCGCAATATAGCCAAAGCAAGATAATAGGATTTCAATGCATTAGCTCTGTGGCAAGCACCAAGCTTGCCAGCGATGCTGATCACATCTACCAAGCGCTCAACAAACAAAATAACTGGGTAACTTTTGAATTTACTAAGAACCATAAATTTGCTTTTTTAATATTGCTCACTGTCTTAGCTCAAGGTTATATTTTCACTCAGCTTGGTTTACTTGCTTCAGTTATTGCCGGCCTGAGCGCAGTTACGCCTATTATCATATTTTGGTCAGATATAATTCCGACAGCTATGCGTGCTCAGCACATGCAAACGGTGTTCGACTCAGTATCACGTAAAGTCTATTTCGGTAAAGGCAGCGCCAGTGTTTTTGATTTTAATTTCTCACTGTTAAAAACCAAAATCAAAGCCATCATAGAGCGCACACTTGATGCTGCTAAGCCAATAAAAACGGTGATGGCGAAAGTCAGCCAAGGTTTAACCGATACCCGCAGCACACTAGCGCAGCAAAAAGATGATTTAGAGCAGTTAAGTACGGCGATGAGTCAAATGCAAGAATCAACGCAAGATATCGCCCAAAATACCGTTAATGTTGCTAGCGAATTAGAAATAACTTTCGAACACTGCGAGCAATCACAAAAAAGTATTTATGAAACCAGTGATAAAATTAGCCAATTAGCGCAAGCGGTAGAAAATGCTTCAAGCTCAGCCGATAGCTTAACGCAATCGGCTAATAATGTTGGTGAGTTGATGGAGGAGATTCAATCTATTGCCGATCAAACCAACTTACTGGCATTAAATGCTGCCATTGAAGCGGCTCGCGCGGGTGAACATGGTCGTGGTTTTGCTGTTGTAGCTGATGAAGTACGTAACTTATCATCACGCACGCAAGAATCAGCAGTAAAAATCCATCAACGCTTAACCATTATGCTCAACACCATAGAGCAATGGGTAGCCTTAATGAATAAAAATAAAGATGAAGCACAATTTTGTGTCGATAGTGCACAAGCATCACATCAGCAAATTGATTTAGTGGTTGAGAAAATGCAAAACATTAACCAAGCTGCCACTCAAATTGCTACGGCCGCAGAAGAGCAATCTTGTGTATCTCATGAAATTAATAATCACTTAAATGATATTGCTCACACTACTGAGACTACTTGGCAGCAAACCGATAGTGTTGCAGAGCAAATGCAAGAGCTGGCGAAGAGTGTTGATGATATCGCTGACTTAGCTAGCACCTTTGTACCAAAATCAAGGTAAGCTCCATTTGCTATCAATGGAAAACTAGCAGTTAAAAACTAATTCTGCCGACAGTACTGAAACTACTTGGCAGCAAACCGACCATATTACCGAGCATGTTGCTGAGCAAATGCAAGAGCTAGCAAAAGTATTGATGATATCGCTGACTTAGCTAGCACCATCGTGCCAAAATCAAGGTAACTAGTCAGTCAAAAATGAAAATCAAGGGAACTAGCTCTTCATTGGTCTCAATAAATACTGTTCTACTACCGTCACAATGCAAGTCGGCAATCAAATGTGGTGAGCCATCATCATTAAGCTCTAAATACCCTAAGCCACTGTTTGGCTGCAGCCTTTGATGGACTAATTTTAACTTTTCAGCCTTAGCTTGTGTTAAAGCTGAAGGCTTATATTGAATATCGGTGCTAACCATTAACTTACGACCTTTAATACGCATAGAGCGGCGTTTGGTAAATTAGTATTAATAGCAAAGCCAAGTTGTTGTTTTATGAATTTAAATCAACACATTACCTTTACTGTCGATACCACAGATTTCTTGCATCACAATACTCAAGCCTTGAGTTACTTCCATTTCATTCATGGCAGCAAAGCCCAAGCGGATAAAGCGATACTCATTTTTAGGTAAGTCATGGTCAGATGATTTTTCGCAAGATAAGTCTTTGATCCTGCTAAATTCAAGTTCCGTTTGCAGATAGACCCCTTGGGCTAATAGCTTATCTTTTAAGCCAACAACAGATTTACCGGTATCAAGCCAAATTGCCATACCGCCTGCAGGAATTTCAAATTGAATTGGCAACCCTTGCTCTTGGTATGTGTGCAATAGTGACACCATAAAGTCACGACGTTTTTGATATAGCCTAGTCATGCGGCGTAGGTGCCCTTCAAAGCCGCCTTGTTGCATCCATTTAGCTACTGATTGCTGTACTAAAACATTACACTTATGATTCATCAACATCTTATAAGCCGCTAGCTGCTCAATTAAGGCATCATTTGCCACCACATAACCAATACGTGCGCCGCCAAACATCAGTTTTGAAAAGGTAGAAATATAAATAACTAAGCCTGCGGGATCATCGCTAGCCATAGGTGCAATGGGTTGGCTGTCATAGTGAAACTCATGATCATAATCATCTTCCACTATGGCAACACCATATTGCACCGCTAATTGGTATATTTGCATACGCCTGCTGATATCAAGAGATACTGTGGTTGGATATTGATGTAATGGCGTCAGATAAAGTAGCTTTACCTTACCCTGAGCAAATACTTGCGCCAGATGCTCAGGCTCTATACCGCGATCATCTTGTTTGATGGCAATTAACTTCGCACCGGTACGCTCAAAAGCAGCCCAAGCGGGTGGATAACCTAGTTGTTCAACCGCAACCTTATCGCCAGGTTGTAACAGCAGTTGTGAAATCATATACAAGGCTTCTTGGGAGCCATTACAAATCATCAACTCTTTATCAGTAATCGAGCGAACACGTCTTAGATAAGTGGCGATTTCTTTAATGAGCCCTACTTCTCCAAGACTATCACCATAGCCTAAATTATCAATTTTAGGCCGCTGACAAACTTGCGAAAAATGACTTTTAAATTCATCAAAAGGAAATTTTCGGATATCTGGCTGGCCGCCGGAGAAGTTATAGGGGTATTGGCTGGCTTTTAGTTTTGGCGTGACCGGCACGTTTTGTTTGAAGCGAAACTGCCAAGCAAAGCTTTGCTGCGTTTGCGCCACTTTATTTGCTTGCCGACTAGTTTGAATTGGTAAGTTTTTTACCACACGATAACCGGATCGCTCTTTCGCTTCAACCCAACCTTGAGCCACTAATTCAGCTAAGGCCGCCATAATGGTATGGCGATTAACCGTTAACTGCTGAGCAAGTTTGCGCGCTGACGGCAATGCTTCAGTGGGAGCTACCTGCCCTTGCTTAATGGCTTGTCGCAACGCATCAGCAATAGCCAAATATTTTGCTTGTTTAGCTGAGGTCTTATTTTTATCTAAGCTCTCAGAGTTTAAGTTTAGGCTTAAATTTAAATTCAAAGTTAGGGCTTTCAATCTGGTCTATCAACTTACACAAATCTGGTTGTAGTAGTTATACCAATAATAATCATAATAACAACTACTAACTAGCCAATTTATGCAGCAACTTATGTTAACAACAGCAGCGCTTAAACCTCTTTCTCTTAAACCATTACCTCTTAAGGCGATAACACTAGAAACCAGCTTAATAAAATTAGTACCCATGACAATGCAGCACCTTGAAGGGTATTGTTTAGCAGGTAATTACCCGCAAGTTTGGCAACACATGCCCATCAACCGCTGTCAAAGCCAAGATATTGCTAAACCTTGGCTAGCAGAAGCCATCGAAAATATGGACCAAGGGCTAGAGCTTGCTTTTGTCATCATTAATAAAGTAAATAATAAAGAAAGTGATAAAAAAACAGATACCGTTATCGGCTCAACTAGACTGTTTCGTTACAATAACAAAGATAAAACCATTGAACTTGGTCATACCTTTATCACCCCGAATTTTCAACGCAGCCATGTTAACTCCCATGCTAAATACTTAATGCTAAAGCATGCTTTTGAGCAGTTAAATATGACGCGAGTAGAGATTTGTACCCATGAAAATAACCAGCAATCACGTAATGCCATTGCTCGAATAGGAGGTCAGTTCGAAGGGGTTTTAAGAAAGCATCGCCGTGCACCTAATGGCGACTCTAGAAATACTGCACTCTTTAGCATCATCGATGAAGACTGGCCGCAGGTGAAACAGCAACTACTATCAACGGGAAAAAGCCCAGAGGAGTTTATCCATGTACCCCGCTGAGCATTTTATTAATACCAAGCAGCAGCTTGCTTTGCTTGAAGTTATCGAGCAAAGCCCATTAGCGACATTACTCTTTTTTGATAATAATAATGAACTAGATATTAGCCATATTCCCTTTCACTTTACCGACAACACAATAGTGAAGATTAAAGAGAATGTGAGTGAAAGTAAAAGTGATAGTGATAGTGAGCTGTTGATAGGTCATGAATTAATGGCACATGTCAGCAATCAACATCCCTTAGCACAACACCTTAAAGGTGTTGCTAACAATGGCGATGACTATAAAGATGACTATAAAGAGAATGCGAAAGACAAAAACAGCATAACACTAATATTTCACGGTGAAGATGATTATATTTCCCCTAATGATGTCAGTGCTGAACATAGTTCAATGCAAAAAGTTCCCACGTGGAACTACGCAAAAGTACATGTCAGTGGCCAAGTTACTGAGGTCACTGACATTGATGAAAAATACCAGCATATGCTGATCAGCAGTGATCATTTTGAACAAGTTAAAGTGCAACAAAAAATAACATCACCGAATAAGCAAGTTGTTTGGTCACTTGCTTCAGCGCCAAGCCATGCTATTGAACACATGCTAAAAGCGATTACTATTTTTACTTTCACCATTAGCCGTATTGAAGGTCGCTTTAAGTTAAGTCAGAACAAAACTGCAGCATTAAGAGCGCAAATAGCCGAACAGGTAACAAGGCGAAATAAAGCTATTTTAGCAAAACAGATAACCGGAATTTAGCCTTCACTTATTTTCCATAACCAGGTATGGAATTGCGACGACTTACTTTTGCTGATATGTTGTTAACTGATATATTGTTAATTAGTAGTTAACATAACTACACTAGTGTTAACTTTTACCTATCCATAACAGATAGTTAAAAAAGCGACTGCTCAACTAGTGATAAGCAATAATAATATAAAAAGGATGTTACGATGAAAAAGACATTAGTATCTTTAACGGTACTTATAGGGTTAATGGGCTGTAATAACAGTAATAGTTTAAATGCAGCAAATGATGACAATAACAGCCCAGTGCTCATCTCTGGTTTAGATATTACCTCCATCGATGCCACGGTAAAACCTGGTGATGACTTTAACCTTTACGCTAATGGTAATTGGCTAAAGAAAACCGAAATCCCCGCTGACAAATCATCTTATGGCATTGGCACTATAGTGCACGAGCAGTCTCAAACTGATGTTAAAGCGATAATAGAAGCAGCTTCTGCCGGTAATTTCCCCCAAGGCTCAAATGAGCAAAAAGTCGGTGATTTATATCAATCTTATATTGATTGGGATACCCGTAATAAAATTGGTTTAGCCCCAATCCACCAAGAATTTAGCCAAATAGATGGCATTACTAATCATGAAGAATTAGCGATACATTTTGCCTTAGCGAATAAACTCGGTTATGCCATTCCATTTAATCTTGGGCAGTATGTCGATTTTAAAAATCCAAACTCTTATATGAGATATACCTGGCAAGCAGGTTTGGGCTTGCCAGACAGAGAATATTATTTCTTAGAGGACGATACTTCAAAAGAACTCAGAGCAAGTTACCTAAGCCATATTGAAAAAATGCTAACCCTAGCCGGATTAGCTAACCCCAAAGCGGCTGCTAAAGATATCTTTGCCTTAGAAACTAAGCTGGCAAGTCATCAGATGAAAAAAGAGCAAACTCGCGATATGGTTGCTCTTTATAATAAAATACCTACCCCTGAGCTGACTCAACTTATGCCAGATTTTAACTGGGATGGCTTCTTAGCACAATCGGGTCTTACCGATATAGATGGCGTGGTCGTTACGCAAATCGACTATATGAAAGCGCTGAATAACATCATTAAGGATACACCTATATATACTTGGCATGTCTATTTAAAATGGGGCGTGATTAATAACACTGCTAGTCGATTAACCCAAGAGCTGGATCAACAAAATTTTGAATTTTATGGCAAGACCTTACGTGGTGTAAAAACACAATTGCCAATGTGGCGCCGTGGCGTTAGTGTGGTTAATCAAAATATCGGTGAAGTAGTTGGCAAAGTCTATGTTAAAAAACACTTTCCACCGCAAGCTAAAGCTCGCATGGAAGAGTTAGTAGCAAACCTAACCAAAGCTTATAAGGTGAGTATTGAAAACCTTGATTGGATGACGCCTGAAACAAAAAAACAAGCGTTAGATAAACTATCTAAGTTTACCCCTAAAATTGGCTACCCAGATATTTGGAAAGATTACTCGGCCTTAACCATCAAAAAAGATGACTTGTTTGGTAACTTAAAACGCTCTGCACTAGTGGTTTACCAACAAGGTTTAGATAAACAAAATGGCCCGGTACAAAAACATGAGTGGGCAATGACGCCGCAAAC
>NZ_JABSOV010000124.1 GCF_013215345.1 Colwellia sp.
CCGGCGTGGCTATACCTGCTTGGGTAAGTTTATGGGAGGTACGAAATTTGTCTTCGGTTAAAGCAAATGAGTCGAAGTTATTTATGCACGGCACCGACTCGTTTAAAATTTGATATAAATACATTTGAAATTGACTTTGCTTACCGGCATTGTAAGAAAAAAACAAGTCCAGCTCTTCCATGGCTACTTTTTTGCAAAGTATATGTCCGGCTGTTGCCATCGCATTCGCCAAGTTCAAATCAGGGATCACCTGAATATCACGTGCTCTTAATTTTCTGATCATTTCATCTTGGATAATATGGCCGCCGCCATTCTTATACATCCACATACCTACGGTATACGTCGACATTATAAAGTCCTTTCTATTACGCTTGATTAAATGTATTTACAGTCATTGTTAAGACTAGGTAGGCGTTGTTACATATATATGACAAAGCTCACTTTAAATAAAAGCTTCATAATTACGTAATCAAAATGACTTATATTTTTAGTGCAATAGCCTGGTATTAAGATAAAAAGGAATTATCATGTCTGGCGTAAAAAAAACTCAATCAAACTTTGATTTTGCGGAATTAGCACAACTCATAGAGATAAACTCTTACACTAAGAATAAAGTTGGCGTAGATAAAGTTGGTCTGCTTTACAGCCAATGGATGCAAGCGCTAGGCTTTAGCGTAGAGCGATACGAGCGGACACATATTGGTGCACACATCCTCTATAAATCAGCCAAAAGTACTGGCAAGAAAATACTGCTGCTTGGTCATTTTGATACGGTATTTCCACCAGGCACTTTTGAAGACTTCAGTGAAGACAAAGAATGGATTTACGGACCTGGTGTTTGTGATATGAAAGGCGGAAACTATGTCGCACTTTGCGCACTAAGACAAATACACAAAAATGCTGGCCATATTGTCAATATTGATGTGTTAATGGTTAGTGATGAAGAAAGTGGCAGTGACGATAGTAAGTATTTAACCCAGTCTATCGCAAGAAATTATGATCTTTGTCTGGTTTTTGAAGCCGCTGGCAAGCAAGGCGAAGTTGTTATTGCCCGTAAGGGTGTTGCTACCTATACCATCGATATTAAAGGCAAAGCCGCACACGCAGGCAATCATTACAGCGACGGCATTAACGCCAACCTAGCTGCTGCACATATGATTATTGAACTCACGGCATTAACACGTAATAGTTTTGGTACCACAGTTAACGCAGGCAAGATATCGGGTGGCATTGGCGCCAACACAATATCACCGCAGGCGAGCATTACGGTTGAAGCAAGATTCACTAATAATACTGAGAAAAATCGTGTATTGACTGCAATTGAACGCATTGCTACCACGCAAAATATTAACGGCATAAAGTCGTCCTTCTCCGGTGGATTACAACGAGACATTATGCAAACCAACAAACAGCAAGTGTTGCTAATTCAGAAAATTGAAGCGATTATTGACCGACCACTTAAACTGGAAAAACGTGGCGGTGTTAGTGATGCAAATACAATCTCGGCTATGGGCGTACCGACATTAGATGGTTTCGGTCCCTTTGGCGATGGCGATCACACCATTAATGAACGCGCGAATAAAAAAAGTTTTGCCAATAGGATACATGACGTAACTAAAGTACTTGCCTATTTCAATGGGCAAGTACCGCTAGAAAAAACAAAAACAAAACATAAAAATACTCGCGTACAGGCCTGTTAAACCGGCTTATTAGCGGCGTTATTGATTTTGACAAGGATGTTACATGGATGGTGTTCTTAGAGAATGCAGACGGTACAGGAAGTACCTTATTAGATAATGCAGGAGCATATTATCCTGAGCATACTCTGCTGAATAACCATTCTATTCAATCAATGCTTTGCCTTTAAATTATCGCTAAGCGATCACTTTCTTATACAGATTGGTATCAACTACTTTGTTCGTGCTGCTAAGTAAGCCGCATAATCAGGAATTTCAATGGCACTCTCTTGCGTCATGAGATCTGAGTCCATAAGAAAATTAGCTGTAGATTTATTAGTAGCAACCGGAATATTCCACACTGCAGCTAATCGTAACAGCGCTTTAACATCGGGATCATGTGGTACCGCATCAAGCGGGTCCCAGAAAAAGATCATCACATCAATCTCACCTTCGGCGATTAATGCGCCAAGCTGCTGATCACCACCCATAGGTCCAGAAAGCAAACACTTTATCGGTAAGCCAATGGCAGAGCTTAATAAAGTCCCGGTAGTACCGGTGGCAAATAAGTGATGGAATTTTAAATCATCACTGCGATTTTTCGCCCAAGCAATTAGATCGGATTTTTTATTATCATGGGCCACTAGTGCCATACGTTTATTTGCCGGCATCATTCTTTGCGTGTACGTTAAGTCCATTTCATATCCTCTGATTTACCTTAATTTACTTCAGCTTTGCTTAATTTTCTTAACTTAGCAGTTTTAGTTACCGGTACTTCTTTGAGATAACTAACACGGTTTTTATAGTTCAGCTGCTTCATTGGTACTATCAGGCTCAGGAACTGATGGCCAAGCATTAATCACCGCTTTTACTAGCGTTGCTAAAGGAATGGCAAAAAATATTCCCCAAAAACCCCATAAGCCACCAAAAAATATCACTGCAATTATAATAACAACAGGATGAAGATTCACCGCTTCAGAAAAGAGTAAAGGTACAATAACATTGCCATCGATTGCTTGAATTATGCCATAGGCGAGCATAACGTAACCAAACTCACTACTGAAACCGAATTGGAAAAGTGCCACTAACATAACGGGGAAAGTAACCACAGTCGCGCCGACATAAGGTACCAATACCGACAAACCAACCAATACCCCTAATAACAAGGCATATTCCAAATCAAGGAACATAAAAGCGATAGTAGTTGCTGCGCCAACAATAAGGATTTCAATTACTTTACCGCGGATGTAATTTAAAATTTGCTGGTTCATTTCATTACTTACTTGAATTGCCATGCGCCGTTCTTTAGGCAAGAAATAGGCAACACTGGCCATTAATTCAGTTTTATCTTTTAAGAAGAAAAACACCATTAAGGGCACCAGAATTAAATAAACCATCAAGGCGACAATGTCAGAAATAGAGTTTAATGACGCTTTCAGCGCGACTTGGCCCCATTCAAGTAAATTATCATTAACCATAACGATAAAGCTTTCAACTTGAGAAACATGGACAAATTCTGGATACTTTTCTGGCAGTGTTAATAAGTAACCTTGCCCTTGGGTAATCATATTGGGAACTTCTTGTAATAAATTACTACTTTGTTTCCAGATAATTGGCATAAGCCCTAACACTGCCAACAAGGAGAAAGTAAGGAAAGTAACCACCACCACTATCGTTGCACCTGAGCGCGACATAGAACTGTGCATAAGTTTGTTAACCGGCAGATCTAATAGAAAAGCTAATGCAATAGCAACAAACACCGGCATCAATAAACTACTAAATAAAGCAATAAATAATGCAATACAAATTAAAAGTACAACGAGAGTTACCGCATGGGGATCTGAAAATTTACGTGTATACCAATCACTAAATAACTTGAACATAATTACCTATTTTTTATTTTACTTAGCCTAACGGCTGTTGATCTTTCGGGATTACTTTACAGTAGTTCGTTTGATATGTAGACAAGGCTGCGCAGGTGAAATGTAATTGATGACATAAGCCGGTGATAACGCGGTATAAACAGCAAAAATCGCAGCTTGCGGGCTTATACGCTAATACTAATTTCTACCGTACCATTCCCAATCATTTGTTTACGGTATTGGTAACCCTGTTTATCTAACAACTTAGGGATATCATTTAGTGAGCCAGCATCATTGATAGAGATGATACACTCATCACCGCTTTGCATTTTTTTTATCAATAAACGCATGTTAATTAAAGGTACCGGGCACTTTTTACCTATACCATCATATTTATAAATCATCTGAATATTTAAAACAGCGCTTTAGTTTAATTCACTAATTTGCGACAATTAATCCATTGTACTAACTAAAGTCATCATAGCGTACCTCTATAGGTATGTCTTATGTAAAAACAACTTATTACTAGGAATATTAATTAAATGAGTTCATTAAGCCCTCAAGCTAACTTAAAAGAAATTAATGCCTATAAAAAGAAGATAAATTGGGGTGACGTCTCTGCAATGTACCATATATTTTCTTCTTCTTTAGGTGATTTAGATGGCATACTTACTCATGGTTTTGATAGTGCATACAAACAGGTTTTAAATCCAAATTCCTGGAACTTAACCCTATTAGGCGCAAGTAAAAGCCCTGATGGCAGTGTCGAAGTTAAAAACAAAGCACAGATTAGCTTACGGCATGAATTTAATGACATGGGTTATGAGCTACATTGTTACCCTGTTATAGACGGCATAAATGTTACTCAAAGCATGATTAATAAAGGCAACTGCCCTTTTAATACTTGGTTACCTGAGAATACACAAATGCTATTTCGTATCAATAGCTTAGTGGCCTTTTCCATATACAGTTTCCAAAGCGGTGACGAGGCCGATATAGCGTTATTAAAGTTTGCCCACTACAAAGTTGAAGAGTTAATTACAATTTTAAGCGAATCTTTTCAAATTGTTGCGGTCAAAGGTTATAGTATTGCTGAGTTTTATCAAGAAATTGCTAATAGAAATGGTAATATCCATAACCAAGAAAACTAATTATTTTAAATCACCTTCTAACCACCTAAGTATATTTCGATAATGAATATAGGATGTAATATTGTTTAACCTAAAACCTATGCTTAATGCCTTATTGCTGACATTAAGTATTGCGATGGCGACAAGCTTTAATGCCAACGCCATTAATAATCAAAACGATAAAAATAAATTACCCGACATTGGTATTTCAGGCTACAGCGTTTTATCCGTAGATAAAGAGCTGCAAATTGGTCAGGCGATGATGCGCCAATTACGTGGTTCACAACCATTAATTCAAGATCCAGTGTTAATTGAATACATCAATCATTTAGGTAATAGCCTAGTAAAAAATGCCCAAGGGGTTAATTATGCCTTTGAGTTTTTTCTTATCAACAATAAAGAATTAAACGCTTTTGCATTTTTTGGTGGCCATGTTGGTATTCATAGTGGCTTAATTACCACAGCTGACACAGAAAGTGAGTTAGCCTCGGTTATTGCTCATGAAATATCTCACGTTACCCAACGTCACTTAGCGCGTCGATTGGAGTCACAAAGCCAAACACAAACTTTAACTATGGCGGCCATGCTTTCAAGTGTCTTGATTACCTTAGTTAATCCTACGGTTGGTATGGCAGCGCTAACTGCGAGTATGGCGGTAACACAACAAGCAAGTATTAACTACACCCGTGGTAATGAAAAAGAAGCCGATAGAGTCGGTATCGCTTTGTTAGCCAATAGTGGCTTTGACCCACAAGGTGCAGCAAGTTTCTTTAGCAAGATGTCGGAAAAATATCGCTATGCCAGCAAGCCACCAGCAATGCTATTAACTCACCCCTTACCAGAGTCACGTATTGCTGAAGCTAGACAACGCGCACTAAATTATCCCGCAAGGCCTTTGCCACCCAGCTTAAGCTTTGAGCTTACTAAGTCGCGCTTAAAAGCGAGGTACCAAGGCGATGCCAAGTCAAATATTGCTTTCTATCAACAACAATTATCGAAAAATCGCTATGCTATAAAAGCCGCGGCACAATATGGTTTGGCCTTATCGTATTTTGAAGACAAACAAATCAAGCAAGCGTTACAACTTTTAGAAACATTAAAACAAGGTGATAAAAATAACTTATTTTATATCGATGCCTTAACGGATGTATATTTAGCAAATGACCAAGCCGATTCAGCCATTAAGATGCTTGAGCAGTTAAATTTATTTATGCCAAACAACCAAGTGGTCAGTTTAAACTATGCCAATGCACTACTTTCGGTGAAAGACTATGATCTAGCCGCGGAGATATTGCATGACTTTTTATTAGTCAACCCAGGTAATTTTATCGCTTATGATATATTAACCACCTTATATCGCTCTCAAGGCAAGCTTGGTCTTATGCACATGAATAAAGCCGAAGTACTTGCCCTGTTAGGGGGCTACTCTAAGGCTGTCGATGAGCTACAAACCAGTTACACCCTTCTTGAAGCACAGCCTTTATTACAAAAACGCGTAAAGGCCCGTATTTTACAATTTCAAGAGCAAGAGAATCGTTTAAAACGTTTATAGCCATTTGATTAAATCACTAGCTATTCATATTTTTACAGCAGTTTTATTTATTAAGGAAATCCATGTTTACTATTTATCACAATCCGAGATGCTCAAAGAGTCGTCAAACACTAGCGCTACTTGAAGAACAAGCACAGCAGAGCAAGCAAGAAGTCACTATCATTGAGTACTTAAAAACACCCTTTGATGTTAAACAAATTAAACAGCTCTTAGGCCAACTTGATTGCTCAGCACTTGAGATGATGCGTGCTAAAGAAGCTGAATTTACCGAACAAAACTTAAAAGGCGCCAGTGAAGAAGCGCTAATTAACGCCATGGCGAATACGGCAAAGTTAGTTGAGCGCCCTATAGTTACCGATGGCAACAAAGCCATTATTGGTCGTCCTCCTGAGAATGTTTTAACCTTCTTCAAGCGCTTAACGGCAATTTAATTACCTATATATCATAGATATAAATCACCAATATAAATAAGTACCCAATGAATAAACAAAGACTTGCAACCAATACCTACAAAAAAATAGCCTTAATGGGCTATTTTTCATTACTTATCTTTATGCCGTTATGGTTAATCGTATTAAGCCCAAGTGAAAGTTTAAGTACTTCAACTTCCTTACTCTTATTTACCCTACCGTTATTATTTCCCTTAAAAGGTTTATTACAAAGCAACCCTTTTACCTATGCCTGGTCTAACTTTATTGTTTTAATTTACTTTTTACATAGCTTAACCACTCTTTGGGTATTGCCAGCGGACAGGATATGGGCAATATTAGAGTTAGTTTTTGCTAGTGCTATGTTTTTTGGCGCAACTTATTACGCTAAATTCCGTGGTCAGGAGCTAGGGCTAAGCATACGCAAAAAGAAAGATAAATAATGCAAACTTGCTAATACGGTCAAGTTAGAGACAATAAAAGAACATAAAAGGGATTGAATGCGCGCACACTTATATGGCTTTAACTTAGGGTTATCACTAGCGGTAATGGCAACATTATCTGCTTGTGATAGTAACTCATTCAATAATGAGCCCAATCAAAATGAAACCAGCCTTGTGCTGCTCGATGAAGTACCAGCTATCAATCAAGGTGTAGATTTATTACTGCTCGCAGCTAACCAGCCTATCTCAAACATACTGTGGCAACAAACCTCTGGTCAAGCAGTAACTGTATTAGCCGCAAGTAGTAAGGTCATTTCTTTTACCCCAGTTGTTGATGGCGAGTATAGTTTTACTGTCAGTTTTACCGACAGTGATAATATTGAGCAAGTCTTAGAAAAAACCTTCCTAGTAGAATCCGCTGTTCACAAAATTACCGCTCGTTTATCACATACAGCCTTAGCTGAGAACAAAGTCTCTTTTCGCAGTGAAATACACCAAACAATAGACGCCAGCACCCTGACATGGCAGCAAGTAGGTGGCCCAACGGTTTCCTTAACAACAGATAATAGTAATGGTGAATTAGCTATATTTTTTGATGCTCCCAAGGTTAATTTTGACACTCTTATTACTTTTAATGTTTCAGCGACTGAAGCTAACAGCAATATAACCTATAACGATCAAGTGGCGGTATTAGTAGAGCCCGCAGCGGCAATTGTGGGTAAGGCCTATTTTTCCGATCGCAAAGCCAAAGTTTTTGCTTATAATCCCAACAGCCCTTACGCTGAAAATTTAGTCAATTGCGTCTATTCAAATAGCTTAACTAGCTCTTGTACCTTAGCTCAAACGCCTTTACTTGCTGAAGAGGTAAAAAACTCACCTACAATACCTTCTGTTGAAAGTATTATGGACAGAGTGGTGGTTTCTCACCAGTGGATGGGTGATCGTTTTAAAGATTATTTAACCAATACTGATGCCAATAACGATATCAGAAATTTATTAAGAGCTACCACGGCGATAGTTATAGCTTATGATATTCGCCCATCTTTTTACTGGGCAGCAACGGGGGCAATATATTTAGACGCTGAAAATTTATGGTTAACCCCCCAAGAGCGAGATACCATTAATGAAGCGCCAGACTTTCGTGCTGACTTTGGCAATGATTTACAGTTTGTTATGCCCTGGCGTTACGTCAAAGATAATGACTATGCTAGTCAAAGTTTTAGTAAATCAGCTCGAATCACTCGCACGCCAACCGACGCCTTATATCGTTTAACTTCTTTAATGTATCATGAGCTTGCCCATGCCAATGACTTTTTCCCCAGTAATGAATGGTATACTCATCAGAGTGGTCAACGTGTTCTTGATGCTGCAGTCAGTACTGATTTTGAATCTGATCAGCTGGCAATTAGCCTACCCTTAGCAAGTCAAGAAATGCGCGATTTAGGGCAAGTTAGCTTTGCTGGTGAAACCGCCAACCAAACACAAAAAAACTACTTACCTACGGACATTGAAGGTTTCTTTAGCCCAGATCGCGCCACTGATTTTTATGCCTACTCAAGTAAGCGCGAAGATTACGCCATGTTATTTGAAGAGCTCATGATGCAAAGTCGCTTTGGTATTCTTCGCGATGTTGCCATCACCAATCAGCCTATTGGCGATAATATCTCTGCCCGTGACTATATAGTGACTTGGGGACAACGTGGCCGTATTGGTGATAATAAGTTAACCGCCAGAGTACTATTTAGTGCCCGTCGGGTATTACCTGAATTTGACAGTCAAGCCGCGATGGACTTAATCGCTACGCCAATTGCTATGACGGTAGGAAATAACTGGCTGGAGAATTTAACCATCAGCCCAAGTAAAACGAGTATGAATCATTTGCTGAAACAACTAAAAAGCTATGCTATTCCGGGTAACTTTACTCAAGAAAACCCAGCAAAGTCTGAACTTATGTCCGACGATAATTTCAATCGTTATTATGAAAAACCTTTACCTAAACATTAGTTTTTAGGCTATTCAGTAATAAGTAAACACAAAAAAGCACGATTAATTTAATCGTGCTTTTTATTTAACTGATGACTTTATTCGAAACCCCTAGCAAGCTATTGCAGACTGAGTACTTCTTTAATAAAAGGTATGGTAATTTTTCTTTGCTCTTGAATAGAGGCTTTATCTAACACATCGAGTGAAGTTATTAAGCTGCCCATATCTCGACTCAAACGATTCAGTAAAAATTTAACGACTTCGTCTGATAAAAATAAACCACGCTGTGTGGCACGGTGTTGTATGGCAATGATTTTCTCTTCATCTTCAAGAGGCTTTACTTGCTCAGTTAAGCCCCAAGAGAGTCTTGAAACCAGATCAGGTAAGCTAATACCGAGTTGCTGAGCACTTTCATCCCCTGAAATTAATAAGTAATTATTTTGTTCAAAAACTCGATTATACAAATCAAAAATGGCTTGTTGCCAACGTTCATCACCGGCAATTAAATGAATATCGTCTAGACAAATTAAATCAATTTGCTCTAAACCATCTAACACTTCCACAGGTAAATGCTTAAATTCAGCACAAGATAGACACACGGAAGACTTACCAACTTGTGCAGCATAAGTACTACTGGCATGCAGTAAATGTGACTTACCGACACTAGACAAGCCAAACATGTAAAAACTATGCGGGCTATCTTGCTTTTGATCAATATAAGATTTTAGCTGACTGACAATACCGAGATTTGCATCACTTTTAAAACTGTCAAAAGTTTCATCATCAGGTAGTTGCACTTGCAAGGTGAGTTGAGCTACTTGCTTCATCCTTGCTCCCAATAAAAGACAGGAATGATGGGTGCTATTGTTAGCTGTGGTTTAACTGCCAATGTTGTCTGCAATGGGTCACTCTTCGTTAGTTCAATGGTTGGATTGGTAACAACAATGTCTTTATCATTCAGCACTGTTTTATTACCATTTAAATATACTTGGGCATCACCAAGAGCTGCGTCATCAGACATAGTAGCGTTGCTACTAGTATTTTTAGCCGCTGTATTTGGTTCAGCGATGTTCTGAGCTGCTAACTCTAGCTCACCAAGCACAGTAATCTTTACTTGATTATTAAACTGCTGGCTGTGATAAATGCCATCGAGTTGATTATCAAGTTGTTGCGTTAACTTATCGTTCAATTTTAATGACGCTAAAAAAGAGGCCTTTGAACCCAGCAAGTCTAATTTAAAGCGACGTACATTACCTTGGGCACTGATTAAAGTCACTCGTTTAACAGCTGACAAGTCTACTAAAAAGTTAAATAATTGCATATCATTTTTTAAGGAGGTGACATTATTCACTTCAATAATAAAATCATTATCCGCCGATGTTAATAGTGCATAAGATTGATAAATCAGCTCGGTGATGTCCGATAAGCCTTGGTTAATCAAAGCGACTTTATTAACACCTTGGTATTTTTTCGTATACAGTGTGCCTTGTGTGTAAACACGCCAATCAAGTACTTTCGCACTTGCAATTTCTTCTGGCTGACACAATAAACCACAAGAAAGATTATCTGCCAAACCCGAGGTTTTAACTTTATCTTCTTCATTCACTAAGCTGGAGTCAGAAACTCTCATTACCACAACAGTATCAGCAAAGTAACGCAGCGAGGCCTGTTGAATTTGTTCTTGGAAGTAGCCCCAAAAATCACTTAACACCACTTGTTCACTATCGGTTAAGTCCATTAACGGCATAATAATAGGC
>NZ_JABSOV010000125.1 GCF_013215345.1 Colwellia sp.
ATCGCCTTGGGAGGTACTTTAAAGTTTAATAAATAAACTTTGTAGTGGAAACCTCCTCATACCATTGAGGAGGTTAAGTTATTACTACAAAACGGTGGCTAATATTAGTTGACCACTACAAGCATCATATCTTTAACACGAGCGGCTTTATCTTTATCAGCAATATTTGCCCATAATGGACTCCAGCCTTCAGGGCCTCTACCTCGCTTGGTGAGTAATTCACCTGCACAGGGTTTTGTTGAATCTTGCCCGGTATTTAATATTTTTCGATCATAATAAAAACCAGTTTCGTCATCGAAAAAATACTGGTTAATTTTCAACGCTAATAGTTTTGCTGCTTTCCTATAATGCTTTGCCAGCTATGGCTGATTCATTACCTCAGCCATATTCGCAAGTAGTGTTTTTTCGTGTGCTAGATAAGTATTTAGCTCAACAGATTCTTGAGCAATTATCATCGGGCCAGTAAAAGCCCCGTAACTGCTTTTATTATCAGGCAACAAGAAACCATGCCAAGCACCTAAATCGAAAAAGGGATTAAATTTCTGATTTTGGTATTTGTCGTAATCTTTATGTTGCTCTGGTATCCCGGTGCGATCAATGGCATTTCTGGCAATGGGATGGTTAGCTGTTATCTCAGTATTCGAAGGAGGTTTTGCAAATATTGCTAATGAAAAAATACTGAAAGGCAAAAACTTGCTCTCAATAAAATTGAAGTTTCTATCATGAAAAATTACTTACCTGATTGTTATCAAACCATTTATTCCTAATGAAGAAGGAGTTTTCTGTTTCTTCCAAATAATGAAAAATGAAAATATATTATACGATATTTAATATAGTACTATTTGTATGATAAATGTTGCAATTATTATTATTACTATTATAGTGTGAGTAAGCTGATTAAGAAGACAGCCAAAAGTAAAGTAAGGGTATAGCGGTAAATGGTAGCTATGAAATGTTTGCAGTATTTTGATTCTATGTGTATGACGAACCTATAAAAAATAAGTTTATGTTACAGCATACGCTATATAAATTAATTGTAATCGTTCGCCATATTCTATTGCCACTCGTAGATCCCCCTAACTCCCTTTTTAACTAATAGAACTGAAAATTTATATTATGAGTAAAGTACATCTTTGGCTTAGAGCAGAAACAAAACCACATGAACAACGCACAGCACTTTCTCCACAAGGTGCAAAAGTATTAATTGATGCTGGATTTAAAGTGACGGTTGAATGTTCATCACAAAATATTTTCAATGATGATTTATACCATCAAGTTAATGCTGACTTAGTTGCTCAAGGTAGTTGGGTTAATGCGCCTAAAGACGCGATTATCTTGGGGCTAAAAGAGCTACCTGAAGATGATTTCCCTCTGGTTCATCAACATATTTATTTTGCTCACGTATATAAAGAACAAGCTGGCTGGCAAGCTTTGTTATCACGCTTTAAGCAAGGTGGTGGTGAGCTGTTTGACCTAGAATATCTCGTGGATGCACAACAAAGAAGAATCGCTGCTTTTGGCTATTGGGCTGGTTTTGCTGGCGCGGCCCTATCGGTTTTAGCGTGGGCGAACCAACAACAAAATATTACTCCGCCATTAGCTGATATTTCATCCTATCAAGACAAGCAGCAGCTACTGGTAGCACTTGAACAAGCACTTGAGCAAACAAACAATATTGTAATTAAACCTAAGTTATTAGTCATTGGCGCTAAAGGGCGCAGTGGCAAAGGTGCGGTAGACTTAGCAAAAGCGCTTTCACTCGAAGTACTTGAATGGGACTTAGCAGAAACTAAAAAAGGTGGACCTTTTGAGGAAATTATCCACGCTGACATTTTTATTAATTGTGTATTAATTAATAAAGACTTACCTCCTTTTATCACCAAAGAGTTACTCAGCAAAGACGAAAGAAAACTATCCGTTATCGTCGATGTGAGTTGTGATCCGTACGGTAGCTACAATCCGTTACCTATTTATCAGCAATGCACTACCTTTAAAGTCCCTTGTTTACGTATTGAACAAACTAAAGTGCTCGACATTATTGCCATAGATCATCTACCTTCACTTTTACCTAAGGAAAGTAGTGAAGATTATGGACAACAACTATTAACCCATTTATTAACGCTTGATGATAAATCTCAAGGCGTTTGGCCTACTGCACTCGCTCTATTTAACAGCAAAACTAAAGATCTTTAAAAGGATGAACATGACAAATACCATACATTGGCTAGGAGCAGGATTATCGTCTGCACCTGGTATTATTGAACTAGCGAAGAAATCTACACCCCTTATTGTTTGGAATCGCAGTTTAGTAAAAGCAGAACAAGCACTGAAAAATGATGAGGTGCAGATTGATGTACGTGAATTAGACTGGGATGTATTAACTGAAATAGTTAAACCCGGTGATGTACTGGTTTCTATGTTACCAGCAACCTTGCATTTAACTGTTGCACAGTTTTGTTTGAAGCATAAAGCTCACTTTGTTTCTAGCAGCTATATAGCACCAGAAATGGCTGAATTAAATTCACAGGCAAAGGACTTGGAGCTATGTTTTGTTAATGAGGTGGGGTTAGATCCAGGTATTGATCATTTACTCGCGCATTTACTGGTTGATAGTTACCAAAACAGTGAGCAATTTTCATCTAGCAATCAGCATTACTTCCGCTCTTACTGTGGTGGTTTCCCTAAAGTTGCCAATGATTTTAAATATAAATTTAGCTGGTCACCATTAGGTGTACTCAAAGCATTGCGCTCAAAAGCACAATGGAAAGCAGATGGTATGGTTAAAACCTCAAATGCTCCATGGGAAGCACTAAGTGAATATCAAGCGAAGTTATCTGATCATAGTGAAACTTTTCAAGCTTATCCTAATAGAGACTCACTGCCATTTATCAAGCAGTATAATTTTCAAGATGATTGGGATGTGCAAGAGTTTGTTCGTGGCACGTTACGCCTCAATGGCTGGTCAACAGCATGGCAACCATTATTTGATGAAATAGCTACGTTAGAAGGCCGTAGTGGCGAACAGCGTTTACTGGAAATTAGTCGAGAGCTTGAGCAAAAATATCTTTATGACGACAATGAAGCCGATCGCGTAGTGATGTGCGTAGAGCTAGAAGTTCGTCAGGCTGGCAACGTTGTTTGGCATCAAAGTTATTATCTAGATAGCCAAGGAAATGCACAAGGACAAGCCATGGCTCGTTTAGTGTCGTTGCCAGTAAGTTTTGCTATTGAGTCGGTACTTAATAATCAAATACCTACAGGTGTGAGTGCTGCGCCAGAAGAGCCTGAACGTATTAACCAATGGTTATCAGCGCTGACGGCTAATGGAGATTCAATAGGTCATCATAATCATTTAGATAAATAAGTGAATTAACAAAAACGCCGATTAACTATTTAATCGGCGTTTTTGTTTAAGCAACTCAAAATAAATAAATAAAAATAAAAACAGGGATAAACATGATAGAAAATAAACAGAAACCGACATTACTCGATGCCTTATTTCCTATTGCTATATTAGTGTGTTTGCTTGTTTTAGCTGTTTACTTTTTTGGTGATGACTCTTCCTCAGGGCCTAACCAAATAGCCTTGATGTTATGCGCAGGTGTTGCTTGTCTTATTGGTTTAAAAAATGGCAATAAACGTCACGAAATTGAAGCAGGTATTACCAAAGGTATTAGCTTAACTTTAGGGGCTATTTTAATTTTGTTGGCTGTTGGTTCGCTCATCGGCACTTGGTTATTAGCGGGTACTGTACCCACTATGATTTACTTTGGTTTACAAATTTTAGCGCCAGAGTATTTTTATGTTAGTTGTTGTGTCCTTTGTGCATTAGTGGCGTTGTGTATCGGCAGTAGTTGGACGGTAGCTGCCACTATAGGTGTGGCGTTAATGGGCGTTTCTTCAGGTTTGGATGCATCGGGTCCTATGACCGCAGGGGCAATTATCAGCGGAGCCTATTTTGGTGACAAACTATCACCCTTGTCTGATACTACCAATCTTGCGCCAGCTATTGCTGGGACTGAGTTGTTCATTCATATTAAAAATATGTTGTGGAGTACTGTACCCAGTTTTGCCATTACCTTGATCATCTTTTTCTTTTTAGGATTAAATAGTGCCGCGCAATCATCAAATACACAAATTGATCAACTGCTATTGAGTTTAGAAAGTGAATTCTTTATTGCATGGTATTTACTGCTTCCTTTGGTTATCACGCTTTTTTTAGCGGTTAAAAAAATGCCAGCATTTCCTGCCATCGGCATTGGTGCTATTGCTGGCGCTGTATGGGCGGTGCTATTTCAGCAAGACCTAATTATTTCTTATGCCAACGATGGCTTAACAACCGTTGAAGCCAATATCATGGTGGTGTGGCAAGTGATGTACTCCGGCGTATCACTTGATACTGGCAATAAAGTCATTGATGATTTACTCAGCGGCGGCGGTATGGGCTCTATGCTTAATACTATTTGGCTAATCATATCAGCCATGACTTTTGGTTCAATCATGGAGAAAGTAGGGCTATTAAAGCGCGTGGTTGAAAGTTTAATCGGGGTAACAAACAGCGTAGGCTCATTAATTTCAACCACAATAATCACTGCTTTTGGCACTAACTGTGTTGCAGGGGATCAATATATTGCTATTGTTATGCCGGGTAGAATGTTTAAAGACGAATACAAGCGACGAGAACTAGCACCTGAAAACTTATCACGTGCGCTGGAAGATGGAGGCACGGTAACTTCACCACTTATCCCTTGGAATACTTGTGGTGCTTATATGCAGTCGGTGTTACTGATCAATCCATTGGAATATGCGGTATTTTGTTTCTTTAATTGGTTATCACCTATTATCGGTATTATTTGCGCGTTTACGGGGTTTAAAGTTAAAGCATTATTGGTAAAAAAGCAGAATGATGGCGCGGTGTTAAGTGATTCATTGGTAAATACCAATTAACTTGAACGTTGAAAAATGGCTTTTTGGGTAAAACACTAGCGTCTTAATCGTTAAAGGTTTAGCTCACTAGTGTTCTTTAATGTTTTATACGTTAGTTTTTACTAGCTTAGTTAAGCCCAATTCAAGCACTTTGATAAACTTATCAGTGTCAGCTTCATTAAAAGCTAACGGCGGCTTAATTTTGAGAATGTTATAAAATGGGCCTTCTGTACTGAGTAAAATGTGATGTTGCTTGAAGAACTCCACTAACCATGAGGTTTTTTCGGTGGCAGGTTGTTTTGTTGTGCGGTTTTCGACTAATTCAACGCCAATGAACAAACCTAAACCACGAACATCACCAATTAATTCAAAACGTTGTTTTAGTTCTTTTAGTTTATCTTGGAAATGTTTCCCAGTTGCTAAGGCATGAACTTGAAGCTGCTCTTGTTCAATAACATCAAGTACCGCCATACCTATAGCACAAGAAACTGGATTACCACCAAAAGTATTAAAGTATTCCATGCCATTAACAAAAGCATCAGCAATAGCTTGTGTGGTAATAACTGCAGCCATTGGGTGACCATTGCCAATAGGTTTTCCTAAGGTGACGATATCAGGAACGACGTCTTGAGTTTCAAATGCCCACATATGTGTACCAACACGGCCAAAGCCAACTTGTACTTCATCAGCAATACAAACACCACCGGCGTCACGAACTTGTTGATATACTGAAGACAAATAGCCGTCAGGCATAATTATTTGCCCAGCAACACCTTGCAGTGATTCACAGATAAATGCACTAGGCTTCTTACCTGCTTGAGCTAATTGAGCAAGGGTGTCTTTAACGCTGTTCGCATAACCTTGAGCAGATTCAGCACTATTACCTTGAAATTCACCACGGTAAGGATCAGGTAAGGTTACTTTATGCACATATGGCTTTGCACCTTCGCCGCCAGGTCCATCAAATTTATAAGGACTGGCTTCAATACAAGCATTGGTATTACCGTGATAAGCACCATCAACCACTAGTAATTCGGTGCCTTTGGTGTAGCTTCTAGCTAAACGGAAAGCGAGTTCGTTGGCTTCACTACCAGAATTTACCAGCATACATACCGATAATTCTTCTGGCATAGTAGCGAGCAATTTGTCAGCGTAATTAACAATATTGTCATGCAAATAACGAGTATTGGTATTTAGCTTAGCAAGTTGTGCTTGGCCTGCCGCAACCACTTTAGGATGACAATGACCCACATGACAAACATTGTTGACCATATCTAAATAAGGCGTCCCTTGTTCGGTGAACAAATAAGCACCTTGGCCACGCACCATTTTCAAGGGCTCTTGGTAACTTAAACTTAATGTTTTACCTAAATGTTTTTTACGATAACTAATAATATCTTCAGCTTTATTACCGCTATCAACTGGCAGTTGACACGCTTGACGTAATTGGCACAACACCGCATAAGGATTTAACGTTACGAGCTGTTCAAGTAACTGCCATGCGGGTTTTACTGAGACTAATAAATACTCATTATCGGGCTGTTGTTCAATAGCTAATGCAGAATTACAAACCGTGGTACATACACGCAAAGCGACTAATGAATAGAGTACTTCTAATTCGATATCAAGTAGTGGTCTAATCTTATGATAACCAGCTACGATGTTTTTGAAGGTACTAAGGATATCCTCTTGAGCCTTTTTTTCACCCATCAAAGCATAAGCACAGGTTATCGCTAACTCATTAATAATATGGCTATGCACCATATCGCCAAAGTCAATAATGCCCGATATTTTTTTGGGAGTTTCGATGTTGTCCACTAACAAGTTGTAGTCATTGGCATCGTTGTGAATAACGCCTTGTGGCAATTGGGATAAAACCGGCATGGTTTGCGTTTGATATAGCGTTAGAAATTTCTCGACAATACTGGCTTTTTCTTCTTTAAGTAAATGCTTTTTACTCATACAGACACGATAACCTTGCGCTAAATCCCAGTCTAAATAGCGAAAAGCACCGGGGTGATTAAAGTCTGTTAGGGCAATATCAATATTGGCAATAAATTGGCCTAAGTCAGACCAAAGGGCTTTGTTGTGAGTTAGAGGGTTGGCATCGGCATAAAACTGCCCTGGTATAAAAGTTAATACTCGTAAACAAAAGCTTGTTTGATGTGCATTTCTTATTGTTGTGATGCTTTCGCCTATGTGATTGTTTATTGCATGAGGAACCGCACATTCTTTTTGTGTTAAATGAGCCATTGCCGCATTTTGCATTGCTAGCTCAAGTTTTGGCTCAGCTGAATTAGCAATTTTTACAATGTATTGCTCATTACTCTTAGTTGTCAGTAATAAGTTTTGATCACAATATCCGGGTAAGTTTTTTAGCTGCCCTGATAATTGGTACTGCTGAGCTAATAATTTAATTATCTCATTGTCAGAAAATGTTGGCGTTTTAACGGTAGTCATTGTTGCCTCTTTAAAATTTAACCTGAGTGTTAGCACTCAGGTTTATTTATATAGCTTTATATCAGGTTATATAGGTGTGTTTTATATTATTTTACGTTAACTGTACGTGCCAGTTCCGGCACTTTTACGGTTGTTTAAACTGAACTTGATAAACTAAAAGGGACTAAAGTAAAACCGTACTGATAACTTTTAGCGGGTATTGTATATTGTTCATGTACTAAACGTCTCTAAGAAGTATCACCGCCAATATGAAGGAAAATATTTTATTATCTTCCCAAGGCTCACGTGTTTGGCTCTGGGTATCAGAACTAAATAACAACAACGAGGCCAATGCTATATTAACAACGAGTAATGACTTTATCATAAAGAAAACATCTTAAATTACATACAATAGTATTTATAATACAATTAAAAAGGGTAGAAGCAAGTGCTTTCTGATGAAAGTTACGTAATATTACTTTTTCTAAAACTAAATAGCCCAAGTCTCATAACATTTATGCAGCGGAGGGCGCTGAATAAATGTTTGATGGGGTAAAATAAACTAGAGTATTCAAGCGAACTCATTTATCATACAAATAACAATTATTGTATATAATTAAATTATTTAGCACTCAGTTGCCTAAAACTTAATGTAAAAAAGAGTATATCCATAACATGGAATCATCACATCGTAATTTAACCCAACAAGTTGTTCACGAATTGGGTAGAAAAATAATGCAAGGAAGTTATAAAGTCGGTGATAGTTTACCTTCTGAAGCGGATCTGTGTACCCAGTTCGATATAAGTAGAACGGCAACTCGAGAAGCGGTTAAGATGTTAACTGCTAAAGGTTTAATCAGCTCTAGACCGAGACAAGGTATTAAAGTTGTTGATTCAAAGCACTGGAACTTATTTGATGTTGATGTACTTAACTGGATCCTATTAGGTAAGCCAGATTTATATCTCTTAAGGCATTTTTTACAGCTTCGTTTGGGTATAGAGCCTGAAGCTGCATATTTAGCAGCGCAATATGCTCAAGAAGATGAATTAGCTGCTATTGAAAATGCTTTAGCAAGAATGAAGGATGCTACTAATGGTCAAGATGATACCCATGAAGCGGATATAGAGTTTCATCAAAGTGTGTTATCGGCTAGTAACAATCCATTTTTCATTCAATTAAAAAACTTTATTACCACAGCCCTTAAAGTCAATATACGTTTTACTAACAGAATGATCCCAGTAACGGTTGCTGAATATCAAGCCCATGTTGATATTTTTGAACTTATAAAAAATAAAAAACCTCAAGCTGCTTTTGATGCCGCGATGATCACACAAAGAGCAACTTTAGCTATTGTAAATGAACAAATCTCTGTGCTGGAAAATAAGGCACTCTAGTATCAGCTTGTTAAGTCAATTTAAAAGCCATTCAGCTTCTTAACTGGTGAGTGGTTTTTTGCATTTCTATGATGTAATAATTTTGCCAATACACTATTGTATTATAAATAGTATTATAATAATATCTGAAACTATTATTGTCGATTAGTGCTCATTAGCAATGTCTGTTTTTGAAATGAAAGATCATTTAATATTGCAGCCACGGGGGTTGTTATTCTTTTATTTTTATAGGGCTTGATCATAAACCATATTAATATCAATGGAGTAAAGGAATGCCTCTTGGAATTATTGGCAGTAACCTCTGGCATGCAACGTCAACAAAATTATTGAAAACAAACCGTTTAAATAAAGATAAGTCAGTCGATGTTGTTGTTATTGGGGGCGGATATACCGGCGTCTCATGTGCGTTGCGGCTTGCAGAAAAAGGCAGTAATGTTTTACTTTTAGAGGCTGGACATATTGGTGATGGCGGTTCAGGAAGAAACGTAGGCTTAGTTAATTCTGGGCTTTGGATGGAGCCAGATAAAGTCGAAAAGTTGCTTGGGCAAGTAGCAGGTATAAAGCTTAACCAAATGCTTGCTCGTGGCCCTGAATTTGTTTTTTCCAATATTGATAAGTACGATATTGATTGTGAATTAACCCAAACGGGTACCCTTCATTGTGCTCATTCAAATAGGGGGCTTGAAAATTTAAAAGAAAGACTACGGCAATACCGACTTAGAGGGCTGAATGTTGACCTGTTGTCTAAAGCTGAAACCGAAAACAAACTAGGTACGCCATTCTATAAAGGTGCTCTTCATTTAAGGGGGGCTGGCACTATTCAGCCGCTTTCTTATCTTCGAGGCTTAGCCTGTGCAGCAGTATCTGCCGGAGCATCTATTCATCAAATGACTCCTGTTACCGCAATTGCTCGCAAGAATGAAACTTGGGAAATAAAAACGTTTGAGCACGTCATTAAAGCTGATGCGGTTATATTGGCTACTAATGCTTACCATCAACATTTACATGTTAGTGCAGCCCCTATTTATACACCTGTACATTACTTTCAAACGGCAACTAAACCGCTTGATGAAGCATTATTAAAAAAAATCATCCCTGAGCAGCAAGGTTGCTGGGACACTGCAATGATAATGTCTTCTATTCGCCGAGACCAAGCGGGAAGGCTAATTCTAGGCGCTGTTGGCTCTCTTGATTTACCTTCAGGGAATATTCATTATAACTGGGCCCAACATAGACTGAAAAAACTATACCCTTATTTAGGTGATATTGAGTTTGAACATGCATGGCATGGTCGTATCGCCTATTCAAATGACCATTTACCCCACCTCGTAGAGTTTGGGCCTAATGCAATCAGTATTTTTGGCTACAGTGGTAGGGGGATTGCTCCAGGAACCGTTTTTGGTAGTGCCGTTGCGGAGTATATTCTTTCTGGTGATTTGTCATATTTACCCATAACACCGATGAGATCATATACGGAAAAATTTACAAAGTTAAAAGGCGCATTTTATGAGTTTGGTGCAACGGCATTTCATGGAGCCACTAGTTTTTTTTAGCATACAATTTTCATTTTTATATAATTAGGCTAAATGAAGGTATTGGTTACTGAAATTGCCGATTATAAAAGTATACGCCTAAATAAAATGATAGAAGATAACTGGTACTAGCAATCAGATAAGGTACTTAGCTTGATAACTAAAACAACTTTGGAAACAATATTAATGACTATGGCATGTCAGTTGAAATTATTAATTTTGGTGCCAGAATTAAATCGATTTAATTTCCGATAAACTCCAAACCAACCCAAATGATACTGGGCTATGAGTCTGCAAAAGAATATCTAAATGATGAATTTTATTTAGGGGCAACTGTGGCAGGGTATGTAATCGTATTTCGGGTGGTAAATTCCAACTCGACGATAAGCAATATCAATTGCCCTTAAACGACGGTGATAATTTTTTACATTGTGGATATGACAGTTTTTCTATTCGTTTATGGAAAATAGACAAAGCAAACCTTACTAACACTTCCGTCACATTATCCCTTGTTTCTCCCGAT
>NZ_JABSOV010000126.1 GCF_013215345.1 Colwellia sp.
CTAATGATGCAACTGAATGGTTAGACACTGACGGTGATGGTGTTGGTAACAACAGTGATGTTTTTCCTAATGATGCGACTGAATGGTTAGATACCGATGGTGATGGTGTTGGTGACAATGCGGACAGCGATGATGTTAACGATGGTTTCACCGATGTAATCGATGCTTTTGATAACGACCCACTAGAATGGTTTGATACCGATAATGACGGCATAGGTAATAATGCTGATATCGATGATGATGGCGATGGCCGTGCAGATAGCATAGATTTGTTCCCCCTCGATGCGACCGAATGGCTTGATGCTGATAATGATGGCATAGGTGACAATGCTGATAGCGATGATGACAATGATGGCATTAGAGATGTCGACGATGACTTTCCATTTAATCCAGTTGAAGGCTCAGATACTGACGGTGATGGCTTAGGTAATATTTTTGATAATGATGATGATAATGATGGCTATCTAGATTTTGAAGACCAGTTGCCATTGGACCCCACTGAACATCTTGATACTGATGGCGATTTAGTGGGTAACAATGCCGATCTTGATGATGATGGCGATGGTATGAGTGATGTATTTGAGCTATTGCATAACTTTGATCCACTTAATGGCGACGATGCATTATTAGATACTGATTTTGATGGTGTTACTAACGGTGCAGAAGCGTTAGCGGGCACACATCCACTATTGGATGATTATGCGCCTATTATTACGCCACCACAGGCAGTACATATTAATGCCGACCATACCTTTACCAAACTAAATTTACAGCGATTAGTTTTTTTGACTAATATTTCAGTGCAAGATGGACTAGATGGTGCAAGCTGTTGTGGTTTAACTGCACTAGGATTTGAAACAGGGGCTAAAAATGTTAGTTCAGGTTTATTGCCCGTTCTTTGGCGAGCAGTCGATAACGCCGGTAATATTGCTACTGTTGAGCAAACCGTAAATATTCATCCCCTAGTGAATTTTTCAGCTTCGCAGTTAGTTGCTGAGGGTGGTGTTGCTCGTGTTGAGGTGATTTTATCGGGTGAAGCACCCGCTTATCCAGTGACATTACCGCTAACCATCACCGGCAGTGTCGATAATGCAGATTATCACCTGGCTGATAATAAAATAGTGATAATACAGGGCACGGCAGGTTTTATTGATATTAATTTACATAGTGACTTTCAACTCGAAGGTGATGAAGAGTTGATTGTTAGCTTTGAACAAGGGGTTAATGCTGGCGTGCATGTCAAGCATATTATTATAGTTACCGAAGCTAATGTTGCACCTAATATCAATGTCACCGTCTGGCAGAAAGGCATACAAGTGCCAAGCATTGCAAAAAACGATGGTGAAGTGACTGTGGTATTAACCATCAAGGATTCTAATATTAACGATAGTCACCAAATCGATTGGCAAATACCGGACTACTTAAATGTAGTGCAATCAAGTGATGGCTTAGCGCTAGTATTTCCCGTTGCGAGTGTTGTTTTACCCGATGAAAATAAAGGTCTGATTACTATTGCGGTAACGGTAACCGATAGCGGTAATAACTCCAATAGTGGTAGTGCCGAGTTGTCTCAAACTAAGCAAGTTTTCCTGCCGTTATTTGCTAGCCAAAAAACCTTAGGCAATCTAGATAGTGATAGAGATGGTATTAGTGATTTACTTGAAGGTTTTAGTGATGATGATTTAGATGGCTTGCCTGCTTATATGGATAACTCCACCATTCCTTATTTACAGCCATTGCATATAAATGCAGCGGTAGTGAAATTGGCTGAAACTGAACCAGGCTTGCAATTAAGGTTAGGTAAATTTGCATTGCTGCAAAACTCTGATGGTCTACAGCTTTCACAACAGGAAATTTTAGCGACAGGTTTAGTTGAACAAGATAACTTAGCCAATACCATGGGCTATTTTGATTTTGAAATACACAATATTATGCCTTTTGGCCGTTCGGTGGCTATTGTTTTACCGCTTGGCGATGCAATAGTTGAGTACTCTGTTTATCGTAAAATTAATGGTGAGCAGCAGTGGGTAGATTTTGTTGAAGACAGTAATAACGTTATCGCCACCAGTGCTACCATTAATGGTGTTTGCCCAGCGCCTCATAGCGATCTTTATCAAGTTGGCTTGAATGTCGGCGATACTTGCTTAAAGTTACTTATTGAAGATGGTGGCGCCAATGATGCTGATGGTATTGCTAATGGCGTGATTGATGACCCTGGTGGTATCGCGGTGGTTGACAATAACACCATTTCACTTGATGTAATCCCGACAAAATCGAGTAGTGGCAGCTTGTCCTTCTTAGCATTAGTATCACTGTTGTTATTGCTCTATCGACGCAAATTTTCGCTAGCTAATTAAGCGAAATCTAAGCATAATTTAAGCGACACTTTAGCGAGAAATAAGCGACTCTTAAGCAGATCTTAAATGAAAGGTAAGCGATAATTAATTAAGTAAGGCTCTCTTTATGAGGGCTTTTTTTATTTATGGCTATGATCCACCCTGATTAAATTAGCGAGATAAACGTACGATTTATGTTCGTCAGATAAGGTTACCACAATAGGAAATAGCGCTTAATTTCGCTTAATTTAGCGGAGTTTGTCGATAAATCATATTTTTGGTTGAATCCTTGCCATATTCTTGCTCAAATGACGCCCCATAGTCATAAATAATTAACATAGGTTAATTAACTTGCATTTTTAGCGCAATTTATCGAATAAATTGTCAACAAGGGTGTAATTATTAACCGAGAAAATAAGCAACAGCCATCTAAATGAAATATTCCCGCGTTTTTATTAATAGCTTAGCGTATGAGCTGGCCCCTGAAGTGGTAACCAGTGCAGAGCTTGAATATCGTTTGACCCCATTATATCAAAAATTTCGTATTCCCATGGGGCAGCTCGCTGCTTTAACCGGAATTGAAGAGCGCCGTTGGTGGCCAAAAGATCATGTTCTTTCCGATGGCGCTATTGTTGCCGCGCAAAGAGTAATGCATGAAACTGGCATTGCTGCCGCTGATTTAGGTGCCGTGGTTTATACCGGCGTTTGTCGCGATCAGCACGAACCAGCTACGGCTTGTCGAATCGCAGCAAAACTTGGTGTGTTAAAAAACACGGCAATTTACGATATCAGTAATGCCTGTTTAGGTGTACTTTCGGGTATTTTAGATATTGCTAATCGCATTGAGCTTGGTCAAATTAAAGCAGGTCTGGTGGTTTCATGTGAATCGGCACGTCATATTGTTGATGTAACTATTGATGATATGCTTGCCGAGCCAACCATGCAAAATTATGCCCAATCTTTAGCAACTTTAACCGGGGGCTCAGGTGCTGTAGCGGTACTACTTACCGATGGTAGTTTCAATCTAGCTACCGACCGTAATCATCAATTATTAGGTGCCAGTCACTTATCGGCACCCGAACATAACAATTTATGTCAATGGGGCTTAAAAGAAGTCGGCCCGCAATTATTTCGTGAATTTATGCGCACTGATGCAGTAACTTTACTTAAAGAAGGTGTTGCGCTGGCTAAAGATACCTGGGAGCACTTTTTAGACCAACGTCAATGGGATATTGAGCAAGTTGATAAAGTAATTTGTCATCAAGTTGGCGCTGCTAATCAAAAGAAAGTGTTAACCGCTTTAAACATTCCGGTAGCAAAAGAATTCCCTACTTTTAAACTACTAGGCAATATGGGTACCGTTTCTTTACCTGTTACTGCTGCTATGGCTCATGATCAAGGCTTCTTACAAAAAGGTGATAATGTCAGCTTTTTAGGCATAGGTAGTGGCTTAAATTGTATGATGTTGGGACTTAAGTGGTAAACATGTCAGATAATATGTCAGAGAGTAAGTTAACGGAACTATTCCCTTTTACCCGTAACTATATCAATCGCAATGGCCATCAATATCATTATGTTAATGAAGGGCAGGGCTCGCCTGTTGTTATGGTCCATGGCAATCCTAGCTGGTCTTTTTATTACCGTAATCTAGTTAGCGAATTAAGTAAAAATCACCAATGCATAGTGCCGGATCATATTGGCTGTGGTTTCTCTGATAAGCCAGACGATGAAGGCTATGATTACACCTTAGCTAAGCGCATAGATGACTTAGCAGCGTTACTTGAGCATTTAGAAGTAAAAGAAAATATCACCCTAGTTGTGCATGACTGGGGCGGCATGATAGGTATGGGCTATGCTGCGCGCTATCCTGAACGTATTAAACGTCTGGTTATATTAAACACCGGTGCTTTTCATTTACCGAAAGCTAAAAAATTACCTCCTGCTTTATGGCTGGGTCGCAATACTTTTATCGGTACTGTACTGGTACGAGGTTTTAATGCCTTCTCAGGAATAGCCTCGGTTATTGGCGTCAAGCGCAAGCCGATGGCAAAAGAGATTCGTCAAGCCTACGTAGCGCCTTTTAATAGCTGGCAGAATCGTATTTCTACCTTACGATTTATTCAAGATATCCCATTAAAACCGGGCGATAGAAACTATCAACTGGTCACTGACATTAGCGACAGTTTAGCGCAGTTTAACAAGTTACCTATGTTAATTTGCTGGGGCTTAAAAGACTTTGTTTTTGATAAACACTTCTTAGCTGAATGGCAACAACGTTTTCCACAAGCGCAAGTACATGCTTTTGATGATTGTGGTCACTACATTTTAGAAGATGCCAGTGATGAAGTTGTGCCCTTGGTAAGCGACTTTTTAAGTGCTAGTGAAGACAAGCTAACTCAATAAGAGTTAGTTTAATAAGCGTTGACTCATTATAGGCTTATTCAAAAGAGCTAACTCAATAGCAATTAACTCATTAGTGCTCATTTAAAAGGAAACGACACATGACAGAGACTTTGGACGTGTCCAAGCAAGCTAACTTATGTCGCCACCTCGCACACGCCGCAATAACAACGCCCAAGGCATTAGCGGTTGCCGTGCAAAAAAGCCAACGAGGCCAACTCAACTACCGTGAAATTGATTTTAAAGCTTTGCATCATCAAAGTGATGCCATCGCTTATGCGTTAAATGCTTACGGCCTAAAGTCGGGCATGAAAACTGTGTTGATGGTAACCCCGAGTATTGAGTTTTTTGCCTTAACCTTTGCTTTATTCAAAGCAGGTATTATTCCTATTTTAGTTGACCCTGGTATGGGTATTAAAAACCTTAAGCAGTGTTTTGTTGAGTCGACACCGGACGCTTTTATTGGTATTCCCAAAGCCCATATAGCTAGAAAGTTATTTGGCTGGGGTAAAACCAGCGTTAAAAAGCTATTAACTGTAACAGAAGCTGGTTCTGGCTATATTTCAGGTGCAAGCGCAGATATGTTTGCCTCCCTTATCGGTGGTATGAGTTTAACCGCGTTATTAAAGCGTTACCCAATGAAAAAAGGGCAAAAGTTTGAAATGGTAAAACTTAGCGATGATGATATGTCAGCAATATTATTTACCAGTGGCAGTACAGGTACACCTAAAGGCGTAGTTTATAGTCATAAAATGTTTGAGGCACAAATCACTGCGCTAAAAGAAGACTATGGCATAACACCAGGCGAACGTGATTTAGCAACCTTTCCACTCTTTTCATTATTTGGCCCGGCATTAGGCATGGCATCAATCGTTCCTGATATGGACGCTAGTAAACCTATTACTGCCAATCCAGACTTTATCTTTGCCGCTATTGAAAAATATCAATGTACAAATTTATTTGCTAACCCCGCACTGATTGAAGTATTAGGGCAGGCGGGAGTTCCCGATTTTTCAGCAACTAAAGGTTTGGCTGATGCTTCAGCTAATAAACCTACTATCAAACTGAATAGTTTAAAACGGGTGATCTCCGCGGGCGCACCAGCAACACTGCCGTCTATTGAGCGATTCACCCAATTACTTAGCGACAATGTCCCGGTACTAACTTCCTATGGCGCTACTGAGTCGCTACCCTTGACTAAAATTTCCAGTGCCGACTTATTGGCAACCAGCCACATCACCGACAATGGTGGCGGTATTTGTGTCGGCAGTGCTGTCAACGGTGTTGAAATCAGCATTATCGCCATTAGTGAAGAGGTGATTACAGTTTGGTCTGATGAGCTAATATTACCGGCTAACACTATTGGTGAAATCGTGGTTAAAGGCGATATGGTTAGTCATCAATATTATCATCGAGATTTGGCAACGGCGCAGGCTAAAATAATTGATGGCGATACTGTTCGTCATCGTATGGGCGATTTAGGTTATCTTGATGAAGCGGGTTTATTGTGGATGTGTGGACGAAAAGCGCATCGTGTTGAAACCGGAACCGATTCAAAAAGAAATACCTTCTTTTCTATTCCATGTGAGCGAATATTCAATACCCATAGCGCAGTGAAACGTAGCGCTTTAGTAGCGGTAACCATTTACCAGAAAAGTGTGCCCTTACTTTGTATTGAGCTCACCGAAGAAGCTAAACAAGATGAAAATTTTGATGGCACTGCGCTGTTTTCAGCTTTAAAAGGGCTAGCACTTGCGCATAAACAAACATCAGCTATTTCTCATTTTTTAATCCATGAAGACTTTCCCGTTGATATACGCCATAACGCTAAGATATTTCGTGAAAAACTTGCCGTTTGGGCCCAAGATGAACTCGATTAATACTGGCTAATTCTCACCCTATCAGTAGTACCCATTAACGAGCATTTTACTAGAGCCCTCGATGAAAAAAGATAATAAAAACAGCAATACCGATAGCTATACAGATAGTGATACTAGCTCAGCAACTACCGCGAGATTTAATCAAGTTGTTAAAGCACCACTGAGCGAACTAGCAGAGCATGCTCAACATGTCTTTGTTACCGGTGCTGGCGGGTTTTTAGGTAAAGCCATTTGTCGATTACTGCGTTTGGCAAATATTAAGGTTACCGGTTTTGCCCGTGGTCATTATCCAGAGTTAAGACAAATGGGCGTTACTATGGTACAGGGAGATATTACTGATTTCGTTCGCCTTAAAGAAGCGATGCAATCTTGTGATTTGGTATTTCATGTTGCTGCTAAAGCGGGCGTATGGGGCAGTAAGGACGATTACTTCAAACCCAATGTGCAAGGCGCTGAAAATATGATTCGTGCCTGCCAAGAGCTTGCCATTACCCGTTTAGTGTATACCAGTACACCGAGTGTTACTTTTGCCGGTATTGATGAAGCCGGTATTGATGAATCACAGCCCTATGCCGATAACTTTTTAAATTATTATGCAGAGTCAAAAGCGCTAGCAGAGCAGTTAGTATTGGCAGCATCACATAACTCGGCAACTGATTCACTCGATGATAAACAGTTAAAAACAGTCGCCTTACGTCCGCATTTAATTTGGGGGCCAAATGATCCCCACCTAGTGCCACGCGTACTTGAACGAGCCCGCGCAGGCAAGCTAAAACTTGTTGGTAAAGAAGATAAACTGGTTGATACCATCTATGTTGACAATGCCGCTTATGCGCACATCCTAGCGGCGTTAGCTTTGGCGAAACCTCAAGCTACATGTATCGGCAAGGCTTATTTTATTAGTAATGAACAACCCATCACAATGGCGGCTATGCTCAATAATATTCTTGCCTGTGTTGATTTACCGCCAGTGACAAAGCGTGTACCTAGCGCTGTTGCTTATGCTGTTGGCGCGACGTTAGAGTGGTTTTATAAACTATTAGATAAAAAGCAAGAGCCTATAATGACGCGCTTTGTTGCCAGACAACTGTCTACTTGTCATTACTTTGATATTAGTGCCGCTAAAAAAGATTTGGGTTATAAGCCGTTAATCACCATTGAAGAAGGCATGAAACAACTGAAAGCCTCGTTAATTGCCAAATAAATCACGCACTAAATAAATTATCAAAGAAATTAAGCAGAAATCTAGACTAAGCAGAAAATAAGTTAATCAGGAATTAAGTTAAATGAGTAAAATTTACCATCATCCCGTACAAATATATTATGAAGATACCGATCACTCCGGTGTGGTTTATCACCCTAATTTTCTCAAGTATTTTGAGCGTGCACGTGAGCACGTTATCGACAGTGATAAGTTAGCTAAGCTTTGGGCAGAAAAGGGCTTAGGTTTTGCGGTTTATAAAGCTAATTTAATCTTTCAAGACGGCGTTGAATTTGCTGAAATTTGCGATGTGCGCACTAGCTACCAATTTGATGGTAAATATAAGACCTTATGGCGACAAGAATTATGGCGCCCTAATGCGACTAAAGCTGCGGTTATTGCTGATATTGAAATGGTTTGTTTAGATAAACAAAAGCGCTTGCAACCGATCCCAGAAGAAATTCTTACACCACTTTCTCTAGGGTAAACTAGCGGGGGAAAGCTGCAGAGCAAGTTGCTAGGTAAACCTTAGGATAAATTGTAGGAGCAGCATTGAGTTAAATGAGGCTTATAAACCACCAGCCAAGTCTAGAAAGTTACCGGTAGAAAAAGATGACTTATCACTGGCTAGCCAATAAATGGCCTCGGCTACCTCTTCCGGCTCTCCGCCTCGCTGCATTGGAATAATATTCTTTAGCCGCTCAATACGCTCAGGCTCGCCGCCATCAGCGTGCATATAGGTATAGATCAAACCTGGGCGAACACAGTTAACTCTAATGCCTTCAGCAGCAACTTCCAGTGATAAACCCTTGGTTAAGGTATCTATTGCGCCTTTTGAGGCCGCATAATCAATGTATTCATTGGGTGAACCGCCCGAAGAAACATTGACAATAACACCACCTGAGCCACCGTAGCGAGTAGACATACGTTTTACTGCCTCTTTGCAGCACAAGAAATAACTCGTGACATTATTTGTTAATATTGAATTAATACGCTCAGCCGTCATATCTTCTACGCGAGACTGTTTTTTCAAAATACCGGCATTATTAACTAATATATCGACAGAGCCTAATGTCTTATCGACAGTAGCAAATAGGCGCTCTACATCCTTTTCGTAAGATACGTCGGCTTGTACGGTAATACATTGACCGCCACTAGCGGTGATAGTCATAGCTAGTTGAGTGGCTGATTGTTCATCAGACTTATAATTAATACAAACAGCGTAGCCTTTATTGGCAAAGAGCTTGGCTGTTGCGGCGCCAATGCCTCGACCAGCACCAGTGATAATTGCTACTTTTTCTTTGCTCATTATCCAACCTTTCAGATTCTAATATTCGATCACTATATTCGAATCATTGCTCAATGTCGACACGGTAATTAGGCTTGATAGGTGAGACATAATAAAACTTTTTATTATGTCTCAATTTAGCTAGACCCGAGTAAGCCCAGCGCAAAGTTTGCAGTGAATGCAATAAGCTTGTTTGGTGAGTAAGGGTCGAACAATGGCACAAGAGGTTGCTCAACCTAGCTCTGATGATTTACGCAGTACATTCACTTTGATATTAAGCGTGTTAAAGTTCATTAAACTGCTCAAGCCATTCAGTGAAAGAATTAGATACTTTTGTAACTGTGCCTAAACCATAGTTATAAAACCATACGGCGACATCTATTTTCTGACTTGCACACTCGCTAAGTTTGAAACAAAACATATTGCCCTTACAATCAGAGGCAAATAAAATATGCCCCTTTGGCATACCACTCATTTCATATAACTTTGATAGTGAGGCGATATCCTCTAGGCTTAAGAAGTCTTGTACTTCAGAAATATCGACGCCTAAATCACATATTTTGGTTAGTACATTTGGCGTGTGCACCAAGCCATAGGTAGATATTAAATATTTAAATGTATCAGGTAAAAAAGCATTTAATTTTGCTTCAAGCTCGACAATATCATCACTCTCTATTGGTACCATGGCATTTTTACTGCCCCAGTTTTTTACAAATAGATCAATGCTATCCATATAGGAATACTCCAATACAACAAACGCCCGGGTTAGAGGCTAAATTAGCCCGCTATCATAGCGAAGAATAAGCAGAAAGCTAGCGAATACTGGTTAGTTACTTCGGATTTTTTAAATATTATTCTCTTCGGTCCAATCCTTAAGTTTCTCTAATATATCGAGTGCAGTCCGACCAAAAGCGGTGATTTCATAAGTGACGGCAATGGGTCGAGTACAAATCACTTCTCGATTAACCAGTCCTTGGCTTTCTAATTCTTTAAGGCGTTGGTCGACCATTTTTTTACTTGCACCACCAAGCATGCGCGATAGTTCATTAAAACGCACTGGCCCGTCTTTCAGGTGCCATAGAATTGAAGCTTTCCACTTGCCACCTAAAATTCGCATACCCCGCTCAATTGAACAGGGTTCTGCGCAGCTATCACTATTTATTTTTATATTTTTATTCTTTGTTTTTAAAGTGTTTTTCATATTTATTTCAATCAAATTAACGTGGTTACTAAAAGTATACTGGTTGCTTTAATTCTCCACGCTATCATAATGTAGCACAAGAACCAATGATAACTTGTTATGCATTAACGAAAGCTAATGCAGCTTTAAGGAAACAAATCGATGTCCATGCTCGTCTCTTACGATCCAATTAATCACATAGCACTGGGTGAAGTGCCAATAACGACCGCTGAAAAAATGCCCGCCGTTGTTCAACGAGCGAAGAGCGCACAAAAGGCTTGGGCTGCGTTGTCCCTAGACGAACGTCACCAGAAAGTGATATTGGCATATCAACAGTTAGTTAAAGTACAAGAGCCACTGACACTGTTGATTAGTAAAGAAATGGGTAAGGATTATCGCAGAGCTGGTTATGAAGTGGCTGGTACCGTACAAAATACTGATTAC
>NZ_JABSOV010000127.1 GCF_013215345.1 Colwellia sp.
GCTCCATAGGAAAGCTCTGTAAAAATAGCCGTTTGAGGAGTCAATTAGTATGCGGCGCAACCGCGGCGGTCCAACATGCCGTAAAACGAAAAGCGATAACTAAAAAAGATGTTTGGATACAAGGCTTAGTCGAGCGTCGAGGTAAAAAGTGTGCAGCGGTTGCACTGGCCAATAAAACAGTAAGAACGGCTTTCGCCATGCTGACACAAGGAACAGAGTACAAAGCTGAGTTACTCGCAGCCTAAAAAGAGTTCAAACAACAAAAAATGCATTAACGAAGATAAAAATCAGCCGGTTTAGTCAGTAGCCAACTAAGAGCTTATCGCTCGCTTTATAGATTTGACAATCGGTTTGCGTAAATATCAAAGAGCCAGAGATAGCTTCTCATTGTAGAGCTCGTACATAAGTATGCATTAATTTCTTTGTATCAATTTTTTGTTGTTGACAAGAGGGAGTCCACATAAGTTGGCTATACCTTTGGCTGAAATTGTTGCAGCGTCGCCAAGCAAAAATCATCCCGACTTAATTTTCTATATTATTAGTGTGTAATTAATTTGTTACATGATGTCGAAAGTTTAACTCGAAAAACTAATGAAAAACTTTGCAAAGTTACATAAAATACATCGATAAAAATATAGGGGACAATGATGGAAGTTAAGATGAAAAAGAAATATTTTGCGGCGGTAATAGCTGCAAGTTTAACGTTATCCGCCTGCATGGCAACCACTGACGGTACAAGTTCGGCCGCTGGCACTAGCAATAGTATGTCACAGAAATCCGCTGAAAATGATGCCAATAAAGTCTTTAGTCAAAAGTACTTATTCAAAGAGTTAGCGAATGGTTTACGGGTATTAGTGGTTAAAACTGACTACCCAGATCTTGTTTCAGTACAAATCCCCGTGTCAGTAGGCTCTCGTGATGAAGATGAAGCAGGTAGAACCGGCTTTGCACATTTCTTTGAACATATGATGTTTAAAGGCTCAGAGGAATTCCCACAAGATGTTTATTCAGATTTATTTAAAAATGCCGGTGTTGATAATGGTGCTTACACCACTAATGATTACACCAATTATCACTTAGATTTTTCTAAAGCACATTTAGATAAAGTATTAGAGATTCAAGCGGATCACTTTAAAAACCTTAAATATACCGATGCACAATTTAAAACTGAAGCATTAACGGTAAAAGGCGAATACTTAAAAAACAATGCTAGCCCAATTCGCAAGCTATTAGCGGCTGTGCGCAAAGAAGCATTTGATACTCATACCTATAAACATACCACCATGGGTTTCTTTGAAGATGTCGAAGCAATGCCTAACCAAATTGCTTATGGCGAAAAGTTCTTCGCACAGTTTTATAAGCCAGAATATGTTTCATTAGTGATTGTTGGTGATGTTGAGCCCGAAGCGACCATGGCGATTGTAGAAAAGCATTGGGGTAGTTGGAAAAAAGGTGATTTTGTTAATGAAATCGCGCCAGAGCCAAAACAAGAAGTAGCGAAGTATGTTCATGAAAAATTTGATGGCTTACCGGGGCATTGGTTATTAGTTTCTTATAAAGGCTCTGATTGGCAACCGAAGAAAAAAGATCGCGCCGCTTTAGATTTAATTTCTGAGTTATATTTTTCAGATAACTCAGCTTTGTATCAAGAACTAGTGGTAGATAAGCAGTTGGCGAGCCAAATGTTTAACTATAACCCTGAAACAAAAGATGCCGGTTTACGTCACGTATTCATCAAAGTGAATGAAGAAAAAGATTTAGCGATTGTTCGTGATGCGGTGAATCGTACTTATGCGCTAGCACGTACAGAGCTAGTTTCTGCACAAAAGCTTAATAACTTAAAATCTAATTTAAAATATAGTTTTGTCAATAAGTTAGATTCTTCAGAGTCTATCGCTTCTACACTTGCCAGTTATATGCACTTTGATCGTGATCCAGAAACGATTAACCATCTATATAATAGCTTTGACAAAATTTCGGCTGAAGATATCAAAGACATCGCCAATCAATATTTCATTGATGAAAACCGTACAACGGTAACCTTATCAGCACTAGATAGAATTGCTGGTTTTGCCCAAGAAGTTGACTTAAATGGCGCAGTGGCAAAAATTGAGATGGAAAAGGCTCATCCTAGCGCGCCGCTGTTTTCGGTATTAGATAAGACCAATGATTCGCCGTTGATTGATGTTAACTTCCTATTTTATACCGGTGCTGCAGCAGATCCAGTCGGTAAGAAAGGTGTGGCGGCATTAACCGCGCGCATGTTAACCCAAGGTGGTTCACAAACGCGTAGCTATAAAGACATTCAGAAAGGTTTATATCCTTTAGCCGGACAGTTTTCGTCTCAGCTAGATAAAGAAATGATGTCATTTACCGGCCGTGTTCACAAAGACAATGCGACGCAGTGGTATCAATTGATCAGTGATCAATTATTGAATCCGGGCTGGCGTGAAGATGACTTCAAACGTCTGAAAAAAGAGTTAATTGATGGTATTAAATCAGGCCTTAAATCTTCTAATGATGAAGAGTTAGGTAAAGAGGTGCTTTATAGCCAACTTTATCAGGGCCATGTTTATGAAAACTATAATAGTGGTGATTTGTCTGACTTAGCAACAATCACCATTGAAGATGTTAAAGCTTTCTACAGCAGTCAACTAACCCAAGCTAAATTAAACTTAGGCATTACTGGCGCTATGCCTAGTGCTTTAAAAGCACAGTTAATGTCTGACTTAACGGCATTGCCAGTTGGTGATGAAAAGCGTCTAACTATTGCCAAAGCGCCGGTTTTAAAAGGTCATCATGCGACAATAATAGAAAAGAATGCGCAATCAACGGCAGTATCTTTTGGTTTCCCAATCGATACTCTTCGCAGTGACAAAGACTGGGCCGCGCTTTGGTTAGTGCGTTCATACTTTGGTGAACATCGTAGTTCTAACAGCTACTTGTATCAACAAATACGTCAAGCGCGTGGTATGAACTATGGTGATTATTCTTATATTGAATATTTCCCGCGTGGTATGTACCAAACCAAGCCTGACGCAAACTTAGGCCGTTCAAGCCAAATTTTCCAAGTATGGTTACGTCCTTTACGTTCAAATAATGATGCGCATTTCGCTACACGTGCAGCTTTATATGAGTTGGACAAACTGATAGAAAATGGCATGACTGAAAAAGACTTTCAGGCGACACGTAATTATTTAACTAACTATGCGCCGCAATTAGTTGCTAGCCAAGACCAGCAGTTAGGTTACGCACTTGATAGTAAGTTTTATCAAACAGAAGAGTTTGTTAAGTATGTACGTGGTGAGTTTGCCAAACTATCGTTAGCCGATGTTAACCGTGTCATTAAAGAGAACTTACAAACTGATGATATTCATTATGTTTTCATCTCAAGCGACGGTAAAGACATGAAAAAACGTCTGTTGTCTGAGCAAGTATCACCGTTAACATATAACAGTGAAAAACCTGTAGAGCTTTTAGCTACCGATAAAATTATCGAAAGTTATCAGTTAATGCTGCCGGCGAAAAATGTTGAAGTTATTGCGGTAGATAAGGTATTTAAATAGAGTTTTAAATAAGTAGCTGCCATAACTTAGCAGCGAACCTACCTTGATAAAACACCACGCCTGCCGTGGTGTTTTTGTTTTTAATGCAGAATATCTGGCGTCAAAGTATGTTTAATAAGGGCTGCGTGTAACGCCCCTTTGTGTATGGTCGCCACCACAACGCCAAGCAGAAAATGAAAAATTCAAACAATATCGTTATTAACTTAATTAGCTTTTACAGAAAAATATAAACGTCAGTACTGTTTTCAGCGTTGTTTTCAGCACAAAAAGGAAGCTAAAGGCTTCCTTTTTTACTTTTTAAAACTGCCACTGTCTTAAAGATCAGCTTAGATACTTGGAAAACTCTCAAATTTATGTTTTACCAGCTTGCTCGTATTTGAACTATCAATATACAAAGTTGCTACGACTTTCTTACCTTCAATTGTCCAATACATATGGCCATGATTATTCAAGGTTACCGAAATACTATTTGTACCCTGCTTAAATAATGTTTGCGGTAAGTGAACTTCAGCGCCATAAATACGTTGTATCTTTTCGCCATTAACATAAAGGTGCGCATGCCCTACTAAATAACCTGATTTGCTATCTATAGATGCACTCATTAATTCTGACATATTGGCATCACTTGGAGGTGCTGCCAATATGTAGCGCTGAGTATGCAATGTCAGGTTATATCCTGACATTGCATCTCTAGCCAATGATAAGCTCAAAGACATTTCCTCTGCATCACTCGGTACAGCAATCGGCAGATGAGAATGATCCATCATTGCACTGATCGTTGTACCTTTATTTTCTTGTTGCGCAAAAGTGCTGCTAGTTAAGAAAACTATATTCATAAGAATAATTATTATAGGAAGTTTCATCTTTTATCTCATCTACGGACGTGGTGGCGGTGGCATACCACCACCAGGAGCATCACCACCACATTGGCTAATAGAGTTACTGGCAAGCTTACCTTTGAAGTTTGGCCCAATGGTATATGGGAAAGCAGCAACAAGTTTATTGTTTTGCCCTTTTGCTACGGTAATATGGTAGTGGTAACCTTTGCCGTCATTGCTATCATGGCCATTATGTTGATCTAATTGACTGCCTTCAACAGCCTCGCCACCATAGTAATGGTCTTCAAAAAAGTAACCATCATCGGCTGGTAAGGTGTTACCAGAAAGGGTTGTTACATTCTCTCCTATACTCGGCCCATTAGGAACTTGTTCAACCCCTTTAGAAAGATCATATTGATCTACAAGAACACAACTTCTTTCGCCTTCGCTACTGCAACCACCTTGACTAGTATCTGCGCCATAATCTCGTGTTTTCCAGCCACTCACTGCTAATGTGTTTTCGCTTTCGTAAGGACCATAAAGCGGGTAACCATCGGCAGCATAGCCATAAATAGGTGAATGTTTACTGCCATCATCATCTACTAAATCAGCCAAGCAATTTGTGTAGAAATGATGATGATAATCACCTTGAGCAGCGTGGCCACCACAAACATCTACATCATACTGCTCAGCAACAGGCGCTAGGTTATACCAAAGGTTATCGCCCTCGCTCATACCATCACCCCAATTATAAATGCTGGTCCCGTTAACCATTAAGCCGATTTTACCAAGACCCACTTCACAATCTTCTTCATTGTCAGCAATCTCTGCTGGTTCTACGGGGAAATGGGCTTCTTTGTTTTGTTCTGTAGGGCAGCCAGGTCCAGGTGGCCAGTATCCATCTCCACCAGTAGTTAGGCAGTTTTCTTGACTACTATTGAAGCCAATGTCTTCGCCAAAATTGACTGTTTGCCCTACAACTACGGTAGTACTTCCGCTGCTAAAATCACTAATAGCTTTAGGCCGTTGATTTAATTGGTTTACAATTTCTTGCGTAATAGTAACAGCGTATTTAGGAATGCCAGATGCTTGAACATATACATATTTTGTTGAAATATTATTCTCATCTATATCAACAACCTCAGCTGATTGAACATCTTCTAATACATTCCTCGATGCTGATTGAATATAACTAGCGCTAGTCTCATTGTTAATGAGCCAACTTGCTAACTCGGATGATTCGACGGCAGCAACGATAATATCAATGGTATCGGTTACCGGTGAGTTAACACCGTCATCAACAGTGATTTTGAATGAAAGTAATTCTTCTTGTTGTAACTCAGGTGCAATAAAAGTGACGGTATTTGAGTTACTTTGATTAAGGGTAACCGTTGAACCTGAAACTTGGCTCCAGCTAATTGTTACGTTATCGTCGTCTATAATTGTGGCGAGTAAGGTCACTTCTTGCCCAGCGGCTACTGTTTGCTCTTCACCAGCATCAACAATGGGGCTAGCATTCACCAGTTCAGAGCTTTCTTCTGTAATGCTTTCATTGCAGGCGGATAAGCCTAATGCAGATAATAATGCTAATGCTAATATCGATTTTTTCATAAGTACTCCAAGTACAACTTATCTTTAAATGGTAATTAATAGTTATTTTGATAGGTAAAAGGTTACTAGAGTGTTGGTGAAATTTAGGTGAACTAAGTAACCATGTTCGACAAAAGGATGGGGGAATGGTGATAAAGAGTGAAACTTAAGAGGCTATTACTCGGGGGTATTACTTGGAAGTATTACGATCCATGTCGAAGGCTGTCTTATTTTACTGTTACTAAAACGAAGTAAGACAGCTTTCACCTAGACAATTTACGCCTTAACATTAATCAGAGAGTCACCTTCATTAATACCAAATTTTTCTTGTACCGCAGATAAAATAGAATCTTTGTCGTCATCACTTAATTGGTTGTCATAATTTTCTAACAACTCCTCTAAAAAACTAACCATCTCACTTGAGTTCGAAGCTTCATTTGGTGGTGGAGGTGGTGGCATTTGAGAACCACCAACTCCTGCCGTATCTCCTATGCTTTTAGCATCAAAGCCATTGTCGGCCATCAATTGCTCTAACTCCTTAGTGGGGGTAATGTTTAATTCAGCGAAACTTTCAACAATGCTAGTGGCATCTGAGTTACTTAGGTCTTCTGATGAAAACTGACTTAGTATCTGCTCAACTTTTTCTTTTTACTCTGCTGACATTGATGATTGACTTGATTGCATTTGTGGCATTTGCATGCCAGAACCAATGGAATTTATCATTTGCTATTATCCTGTTGTATAAAATGTTTATTAAAGTTAAAAAGCTAGCAATAATATAAATAACAGGTGCTTAGTGAATTTTAGGTGAAATGGTCGTTTTTAACTTGGTTATACTTAACCTCAACTCTGGTTAATGAATGTTTGATACTTGCAAAGTAACTATTAATATCAATTGGTTGCAATACCAATAAAAAATATTAGTCTCTTTATATCACTCAATATTGATAGTTTAGTGTCTATCAAGGCGGTTCTGTGTACCCAATAGCTGGCTATTGGTAGCAGAACTAACAAAGATAGGCGCTAAAATAACTTATTGAGTAACTTTGCTTATCCAGAGTTGAGGTTACTTAACATCATAAATTTATAGCTTTTATCAATAGGAAGTGCCTAAGTGGTTGTGCTTGTAGTAGAAGATAACAGAACGTTAGCGGCTAATATCATTGAGTTTCTAGAAGCTCATGAATTTGAATGTGACTTTGCTGATAATGGTAACCTTGGTTTGAAACTGGCGTTAAATCAAAAGTTTAATGCGATAATTCTAGATGTGATGTTGCCAGGAGTGGATGGCATGACTATCTGTGAAGAGTTAAGAACAGCAGGTATAAATACGCCGGTAATTATGCTGACGGCAAGAGATACGTTAGAAGACAAGTTGCAAGGGTTTCGTGTTGGCACCGATGACTATTTAGTAAAACCTTTTGACCTGCCAGAACTTGTGGCAAGACTGCAGGTGCTGACTAAACGCACCAAGAGAAGCGATGTAAAATTAAAGCTAGGTGATCTGGTCATGGATACTGATTTAAGAGAAGTTACTCGTGCCGATCAAAAGATTGAGCTTAATAACGCCTGTTGGAAAATATTGGAAGCCTTACTTATAGCCTCACCTAAAGTGTTAACTCGCCACGAAATTGAACAAACGATTTGGCCAGAGCAAATACCCGATTCAGATGTACTTAAATCGCATATTTATAAATTAAGACAACTTATCGACAAGCCTTTTGATCGACAACTTATTCATACAATTCGCGGTGTCGGGCTGGTACTAAAAAATGCAGAGCAGAATTGAAGAGTATGAGTAATAAAAATAGCCTAAAGCATCAGTTTAAAAAGCAACTAGCACTAAGTATTGGTTTGTTAGTGATCATTTTTTCTTTTTTACTTTATAAGCTTTTTTTCATTGGTATTGGTACCACCATGCATCGCACTATGGTGGCAATGGCAAGTCACTATGCAAAGCAAGTTGAACTAAATCCAGGTTATCAACTACCTAATGGTGGTGATTATTCCGCTTATATTGGTAAAGCCAATGTACCTGACGAAGTAAGAAAATTATTTGACCTTGATGAGATGAAAGCATTCGACTTTAAGGTAAATGATGGCAACCAAATAATTAAATTCTCTCATCCTGAAAAGATATACTTCTTACTTGCTCACCCAATTGCCAATACTAAGGACAAGCTTTACCTGCTTTATAATGAGGTTGCAAAGCGTAGAGCAATACCACCACCAAAACATGGTCCAATGTTAAATGTACCCATATCTATCGCTATCATTACACTGATGGCTATTTCATTAGTTTACTGGGTAGCTCATAGCTTGATCCGTAAAGTACTCAATCCAATCAATGAACTTGCGGTAATGGCGAAAAGTTTGGATGAAAATAGTCCTGAACTTTCTTTTGAAGTGATGAATGATAAAACAGAAATAGGTGTTGTTGCTAATGCCTTGCACCAAACAATGGGTCGAATTCATCAGTATCATCAAAGAGAAAAGCAGTTCCTACAAAATGCGAGTCATGAATTACGTACGCCTATTGCTGTGGTTTTGTCTGCTTTAGATATCATCGATTTAAGAGTTGCTCAAGGTAATAACAATATTCTTGACCAGCATACCAACATTCGCCGAGCAAATAAAAATATGGCTGAGCTTACCGAAGCCTTGTTGTTACTGAGCCGTAAAAGTAACATTCAAGCTAACGTTGAAGTCGTAAATCTTGGGCAGTTGCTTGTTGATATTGTTGATGCACATAGTTATTTACTGAAAGGTAAAAGTGTCGATGTTGAACTTATTGTTGATGAATCAAGTTTGCATGACTTACCGCTAGCGCTTTGCAGGATTGTATTGAGCAACTTGATTCGTAATGCTTTTGAACATACTTTATCAGGTACTGTTTGTATTCAGCAAAATGAACTTAGTCTTGTTATCACTAATACCAGCTCTGGTTTGACGAATGACTACCAAAAAGTAACAGAACGAGATTTATACCAAGGACAAGGGTTTGGCATAGGGTTAGATATTGTCAAAAAAATTGCTGACCAACAAAAGTGGCAACTACAGTTTTCCTCCAGTCACAGTAATGGTAGCCAAGTGAAAATTTCCTTTGAACAAGAGACCAAAGCTGATCTACATCCTAATGAATTTAGTAATTAATCATTCCTATTGTTTCAGACAATATATTAGTACTTTTGCATGCCAAACTAACTCTGCTCAGACCAAATAGTGTAGGCCGTTGTAGTTCGCCTCTATGTAATTGGTTGCATGTAAATATTGGTGTTGTTTATGAAACAGTGTTGTTCGATTGTGTATATATATTGCTGTATTTGAAGCTCATATACTGACTAACAATTAATCTTCAAGAGAGGTTGTTATGAACATTGCAACAATTACCGAGCAACAATTTAAAGTAGAACAAGCATGGCAAGTAGAGCAACGTAAAGGTTTACCCGATGTTATTAAAAACCTGCTATTACCGCTAGAAAGAGAACAGTGGTCGGAACATACTCGCTATGGCGGTAAAGCGTCTTTTTTTATTCAATACCATGGCGATCTATTGGCGACAGCGGCTTATCTTAAGCAGTCATTGCAAGTATTGCTCGATAGTGCTCAGGGAGTATTCAATGGGCAGCAATTAAAAGGGCCTTTATCTGCAGCACAGTATTTAGTCGATAGGGCGCATAACCATCACCGGATTGAAGATCAGGTTTATTTTCCGCAGTTTAGGAAAATTATGCCGCAACTGAGTAAGGGCATTGATCTACTAGATAAGGATCATAAGTCTTTAGATTTAGTATTAAATGACTTAAGTACTAGGGTAATGAGCATGGTCATGACCCTGAACCTGAACCTGAACCAAGGGGATGTTATCAATAAACAGCAGGTAAATGCGTTGACTGATAATGTCTTACACTTGCAGCGAATATTGCAAAGGCATCTGCATGATGAAGAAGAAGTGATTATTCCGATATTTTTATTATCGGCTTAATTACTTAAAGTGGAAACTAGGGGGGAGTTACTAAGACAGTAACTCCCTCTTTATTTTGGCCTTAATATTTGCCTTTTTTATTAACAAATGGTTATTAATAAAAGGTTATTAACAAAAGGCTATTAACTTTTAACTACTAATTATTAGCCCAAACTTGGAATTAATGCCGGAATACCAGGTAACATACCTACCGCTGCCATGACCCCAGTTAACACCACAAACATAACACTCGGAATAATCCAGCGACTCATCTTAGTTAACCCCGCACTACGCTCTTTACAACCAACCAAGACAAGGTTGTCGAGCAGCATAGTCAACGCCCAACCAAAATCTGGGTTAACCAGGGCCAGTATGAAATTCAAAAGGCGCGCCCATAGCAAAAGCAAGTGTGCCGCCTAGCAAACAACTTAACGGCACTGCTAACCAACGCTTACGCCAATGTTCAAGTAATGCATATAAGATTATCGTGCAAAAAATAACGACAAAGGCAATATGTGACATGCCAATATCATTTGCCCAAGTGAACAATTTATCTACCTGTGAAATGGTACCGACAAACCCAAGGTACAGTAATAAACCACCACAAACGCCTTTACTGGTAA
>NZ_JABSOV010000128.1 GCF_013215345.1 Colwellia sp.
TACCTTATTTATCGTTGTTATCGTTTCACTTTTAACAGTATTAGTAACCTGTGTCGGTGGTGCTTTATTCATTGGTGTAGTTATCGGCATTGTTATTGCTACTGGCTGATTCAGCAGTCTTTTGGCGGAAACTTTTGACTGCGAATTATCAGATAGCTTTTTAATAGCAATTTTCTGAGCATTTATCTTTTTTGGCGGTTTTATTTCTGTGACAATTTTTTCAGTAGTGATTACTTTTTTCGCGACTTTTTTAACTGTGATTATCTTAGGAGCAGCATATAAAAAGCTTTTGATTACGGTGACTTTAGGCTGTTCTTGCTTGATAACCTTAGGAGAGTTCATTGCTCCGTAAATTAAGGCAATTAATAGTAATAAATGCAGTAGTACCGAGACAATAATGGCAGTGTAAGATCCCTTTAACACAGAGTATTCATGATTTTAATGATAATAACAGTGGCAATAAGTAAAGTTATAGACCAAAAAAAACACCACTGGTTCAATATGCAGGGGTGTTTTTTTTGTCAAAATATGTCTTAAACAGCAGTGCTCGGGCTAGCGGGCGATACTTTGTAATACTTCAATATCAACCAAGTTAATCACTGTGGCTTTTATTTCAGCCATGCTACTACTGGCGATCAGTAAACCATCATCATTTAGTTCAATATAACCTTGCTCTCGAATACTCGCTATCAAGGTTGCTTGCGCACGCTTGTCGGTGAACTCTGGCGCATTAATATTGTTTAATACTGATAATCGCTTGGCAATCGCCACGACTTTAGTTTCTAAATCACGCTTACTTAAAGGTCCTAAACGACTGGTTAGCGAAGTGATAATTGCTAAGCGCTGTAGGCTTTCATCAACACACTCAGCCATGGCGTGAACTTGGCTAAGCAGTACCATATCGTCAGTCAGTGACCAAAAACCAGCTTTGCTCAGTCTCGTGATATCGCTTGCTTGTAAAGCGGCTAATACTTGTTGGGTTTGCTTGGCAACTTGTTCTCTATCTTGATATAAAAATAAATCTTCTTTGAGTAAAGCCATTAACGCTTGTACCTTGCTAACTAACTCGTCTTGATTAATTTTGTTATGTCTATCGAGTAAACGACAAATAAGTGCCGGCAGTACAAAGGTATGTAAAATATTATTACGGTAATAGCGCATTTCCAGCTTGGCGGTATCAGAAAGTGATACCAAGCTACCAAAGCTATCTTCGGTAATAGTCACTTTATTGAGTGAAATAACATGGGCGAGTAACTGGGCACCGGTTTCTTCTGGAATGGTCAGTTGCTCACTAAAAGGTGCTTGGCGTTGTAAATTTAAGAAAAAATCGAGCTGCGTTTCCAACTCAATTTTAGACAACGCTTTGTTTTTGCTGGCATGTAATATCAAAGCTGTTAATGCGACGCCATTCAACGCGGCACTCTTATTGACATTTTCCATTACTTGATTAGCAAGTACATTGACCGTCGGCGTTAACCAGCTCGGTTTTTGTGGATCAATAGGGTCTATTGCGTCTTTCCAATCAGGTACTTGTTTATTTAAAAACTCGTTAATATTCATTGGCTCACCAAAATTTACATAACCATTACCATAGTTACGCAAACTCTTTATGGCTTTTAGTACGCCAAATATCGACTCGCCTTTTTTCTCGCCACCACTTAATTCTTTATGGTAAGTGCCGACTTCCATCACGTGTTCATAACCTAGGTAAACGGGTACTAAGGTTAGCGGTCTATCAATACCACGCAGTAGACTTTGAATGGTCATCGCCAGCATGCCGGTTTTCGGTGCTAATAATCGGCCAGTGCGGCTTCGGCCACCTTCGGTGTAATATTTAACGGCATAGCCACGTTCAAATAAAAGTCCTAAATATTCACGGAAAATTGTCGAATATAAACGGTTGCCACCAAAGCTACGACGAATGAAAAAGGCGCCGCCTTTTCTAAAAACGGTGCCTGCCGGCCAAAAGTTTAAGTTAATACCCGCGGCAATACGCGGCATTACTAGGCCTTCTTGTAAGATAACGTAAGAAAGTAATAAGTAATCCATATGGCTACGATGACATGGTACATAAATGATTTCATGACCATCTTGCGCTAATTTACGTAATACCTTGGCATTGCTAACGTTAATGGCGCTATATAAACGCGCCCATAACCAATGTAAAAGAATTTCACCAAAACGTACCCAAGAGACACTGTAGTCACCAGCAATTTCATTCATCATGGCTAGCGCTTGTTTTTTAACATCTGCTTCGGGTATTTTTTTACTTTTTGCTTCGTCACTGATGATGCGTTTGACCGAAGGATTGGCAAACAATGCGGTGAACATTTGCTTGCGATGCATTAATCTTGGGCCTTTTGCGGCAATGGTTTGACGATGAAAGTGAAAGCGAGCCACGCGTAAAAATTTATGAGCCGCGACTTCATCAGTGCCATGATTTTCAGAGATGTTTCTAAAAGAAAATTCTTCACTAAAACGTACTAAGGTATCGCGACCTAAAAAAAGTACGATAAAAAACTTACGTAACCAATTTGGCGACTCTTGATCCGCAAGCAAGGTACCAATATTGAGGTTCTTGCGCTCTTTGGTTGGTGTACGACCCCATATTAGGTTGGCAGGAATTAATTTTGCATCGAGGTTTTCATCAAGAGCATGCTGATTTAAAAGCTCTACGCCTTGTGCGGTTGCTGTCGTTTTACCGGCTTTGCGCCACGAAAACAGTGGTGTTGGTTTTGCCAAACAAAGTGTGCGCTGAAAAACCTTACCATTAATGGTTACTTGCCCCAGAGGGTCAGGCAGGTTCTGTTTTTTACAAGCATGTTGTAAGGTTAAGAGATCTGACGCTGATTTATGGCGAACGATATAAAAAATAGGCTGACTTGCCTGCTCAGTAATACTATGACTGTCAGTAATAATTTTACTACGGACCAGTAACTTAAGCGGGTATTTTAATAAAAAATAGAAAAAAGAACGTAAAGCCAACATTTTGTATCGCTCGAATAAATAAACTGCTATAAAAATGGGATTTTAGCACCATTAGTTAAAATTGTCTTGGTTTGTGGGGAAAGTGGTAGCACACTGAATCTATTGTCTTTGAGAGCACAAAAGTACCTTTAATTTTAGGAGTTCACATTGAAAAAAATCGCTGTATTTGTCGATGTACAAAATATTTATTACACCACTAGAGATGCTTTTGCTAAGCAATTTAACTACCGTTTATTGTGGCAAGAGTTGATGGCGCAAGGTGATATTATCGTCGCTAACGCTTATGCTATTCAACGCAGTGATGATCAACAGCATAAATTTCAAAAAGCGCTGAAACATATTGGTTTTAACGTAAAACTCAAGCCTTATATCCAACGCCGTGATGGTTCAGCCAAAGGTGATTGGGATGTGGGCATAACCATAGATATTATGGAGGCTGCAGCAGAGGTTGATACCGTTATATTACTTTCAGGGGATGGCGACTTTGATTTGTTACTGCGTAAAGTCCGTGAAAAATATGGCGTAACTACAGAGGTCTATAGTGTAGAAAGTTTGACGGCAAAATCTTTAGTGGATGCGACAGACGTGCACCATAAAATTGAGCAAAGCCTCTTGTTGTAGTATGGGTAACCGACAGAAAACCGCTAATCTTATCTAGCTTTTGCTTTATGCTTTCTCACTAAATAAGCCGTTAACAAAAGCGCAATAACAAATAAGGTCACGCTAGCTATTAGTTCATTTTGTGCCCCTAACCGTATACCGCTGCCAGCAAGGGAAAATATTATCATTTGTGGGATAAAACCAACAAAAGAGCCACTGACATAAGCGGGCATTGATACCTTGCTAACCCCAGCAATAATATTGGTTAGGAAATTACTACCTAAAGGTAATATACGGATAATGATGGCTTTTAAGAACGTTTGTTCGCCAAGAAAAGCCGATAATTCTTCCAGTTTACTTGGGTATTTACCAGCAATCTTGTCGCTTAATAGATAGCGGGCAACACTAAAGGTAATTAGACAGCCGAGTGTTGCTGCCAATGTCGCTATAATCATGCCGATAAAAGCACCTAAGTTAATCCCCGCGACTAACGCGGCAATTTGCCTAGGTAAGCCAATACTGGTTGCCAGTGATAAAAATATAAACAGTAATAGGGTATTAAAAGACGTTGAGCTGTCTTCTTGCTGCCAGTTAAACTGTTCAACTAAGGCAATTGTCCACTGGCTTAAGCTAAAGCCAGTCTCTGTTAGCGCTGTGTTAGCCGTTGAAGTCAGTGCTGGTGTATGTACCAGCCACTGATATAAGCCAGTCATCACAATAATTATCATGATGAGGCTCGCCAGTATTTTAATGGTACTGGCGCGGGAGGAAAATTGGATAAACTTAGAAAGCATTATTATACCAAGTGAATGAACTACTCTGCTTTATTTAAACTGTCTAACAGCTTGGCTTTGGCTTGAGAAAATTCATCGCTACTTAAAAAACCTTGTTGCTGTAGTTTAACTAATTTTTCTAAGGCATTCACTAAATCTGTTTCTACTTTAGCAGCTTCTATCGTTGTGGTGTCATGATGGTTAGCTAAAGTGATGCTAGCACTATCTTGCTGAGGAATTCTTGTCTCAGTCATTTGTGCTCGGCCATTAACTGCTGCAGGAGGTTGAGGGTGGGTCGCAGGTCTAATAATCTCTGCTTGTGTATGCAGCGGCGTATCATCATGGGTCTTGTGCTCTGCTAGGGCAATCTCTGCGGCAGTGATTTTAGGTTTTAACGAACGCTCCTCGGTATGCTCGCCATTGATCTCCGCAGCAATTTGCCAGCACCAGTTAATAACATCATCAACCACGGCAAAATAACTATTTTTGGTTATTCTATCGCTGCCTTTGCGTAGGTATAAACAAATGATGTACTTATTTTTTTCACCGGTATAAATGTCGAAGCTTATGCGTCTAACTTTACCATCGACCATTTTATTCACTTGCTCTTGATGAAATATCTCACGCAGCGCTTGTTCTTGTTGGTCATTAAAACCATGACCAAGCGTGGTGTTAATGGTCGCAATAACTAAATCACCCAGTAAAAGATGACACTGCGTAATATCCGTTAGGGCAATCGTGGTTTCTGCTTTGTGTTGGTGACGTCTAAATAAATTTAAAGCTGACTTATCACCGGTAAATGCTAAGTTAGCGAACTCTCTGCGGACAAAGGATTTAGCTGAGTTTTGTCGGATGTTAACTTGGTAAAAAATATAACCAGCCAGTAAAACAATAGTGATAACAATAAATAAAGTCATGCCATCAATTCCGTCTTGGTTTGTATCATAGTTATTTGGCATGTAACCTTGAATTATATCTTGCTGGAATAATTGATAGATAGCGCCAGTGTCTTCATTGAAAAAAAGCAATTCGCCACGGTTATCACGAAAGAGCGTCAGTTGATTGGCAATTAATGCAGCTTGCTGTAATTGCCATTCTAGTTGCGGTGGTGATAGTGTTTTTTGTCGTTGTTGTATACCTAAATTAGTGGTGGAGTTACCATTTGCTAATGAACTGAGTTGCCATTGTTGCTTGTTTTGCGTAAGCAGTAAGAGTTTGTTGCGCAAGGACGGCGCATTTTGACCTCGGTACACTAACAGGCTATTGGCAGTTAAAGGTTTTTCATTTTGGTATAAAAACTTTTTAGGTGAGGAACTCCGCCAATCTTCCCCGCCATAGCTATAAGATAACCAATGTTTCTCGGTGTCTTTATAGTGATATAGATGCGAGATCAGCAACTTATTCGAGTATTTGTCAGGCCAAATAAATTGCTTTATTTGCCCTGCGCCTAGTAGGTAAATGGCATTTTCAATTTTCTCTTTAGCGAAAAAAGGATTGCTATCAGGTACGCTATAATTTCCCGTGGCAACTCTTTGTGGATGTATACGTAAAATAGCACCAGAATAAAGTGGGTATTGTTTTAATTTTTGGTTTTGAGCAAGCGCAATATAGAGCTGAGAAAAATCATCATGCCATGACTTGCTGTAGGGGTTAAAGCTCAATTGATTAATGCCATCTTTTACGCGGGCAATAGCGACTCTTAATACTTCACGTTGACTTGAAATATCGACTTGCCTAGTTGGGGTTAATTGCCATTCAGTAACCACAGCATCAAAAGATAACTCCATAGTGACAGCGGGCTCTTGTATGCGTTTGGCTCTGCTGATGTCAAGACCTTCCTCTACATGAGCGGTATAGAAAGTACCATAACCGTTTTGATCACGTAGGGCAAAATTGGGATGTAAAGTAAAAGCGCTCAATTGCAGTATTGGCACTTGAGCTGAAACCTTCTGCAAATCCAGCAATAAAGCAGTGTTTTTCGGGTTATCTTGCTCTAGCTGATAAATTTTGCCTTGTTGATTAGCAAGGTAATAATATTGGCTGTTGCCAGGTTGCTCAAGTAGCTGAATCCACTGGCTCTGCTTACCCTTAGCGTGAGGAGCTTGCGCGATTTTTTGTAATAGATATTGATTGGCTCTATTGTTAGCATTGCTGTTGTTAGTTAATAGCAGCAGGCATAGAGGAAAAAATAAAAGTAGTGTTTTTTTTACTGTAAGCATTGAGTTGAGTCATCCATAGTTCAGTATCTTGCTAACGATTTCGTTTTTTTCTTATTTGGTATGCCTAGGTGCCTTTAAATAAATGTACGTTTTTTATCTCAATAAACTGATCTTTGTTAGCACCGCTGGTGTAACTTAATTTTCCCTCTAACATCAGTTCATCGCCAATATTGCCATGTTCAGCTAAATACAGCGCTTGTTTACCCCAAGCATGAATAGCTCGCTCTATTGAAATAGTCTGCCACACTTGTTTATCGGTATTATAAATATGCTGATTAATAACAATGTTGGCTTGAGTTATATTTTTATTCTGTTCGGTTAACATCAGCTTAGGCTGTGATATTAATTGCGCACTACAATGCACTTGGTTAATTGCTTGAGTATAGCCTTTACTGAATTTTTGCACGAAATTAGCGTGCACTATACCCGAGAGACTAGTATTTTTATCCGTTGCAGCTGGCTTAATATTACTTAAATAACCATGCAGTAAGATAATGTCACCTTTATTAGCATGTAACAATGCCTGCTCTACCAACTCACCTTCCACCTTCACATGGTGGTAGCTAGTCCACTCTTTATATTTATTAGTACTTTTATCTAACCATTTACTCGATGTTGCTAACACAATCTCAGTCACCGCGGTGGCAGGATTCGCGCGATAACGAATATCTGGTGTTGCCACTAAATTACCCAACAAGGTTACGGCACAAAGCTGCGGGCTTGGTGTCGATATGTGTTTATTAACTGCATCTGATAATGACAAAAGTTTTTCCTGTGAGATTAAAAAAGTATACAAATTACTCAGTTATCTATTATCACTTTGTGTGATTAAAGGAGCAAGTGTTTATATTTTAATATGAAAGCACTGTAATTGTTAATTTTTTGTGAACTATTTCAGTTTAGGCGTAGTGATTTAATAATGGTTATTCCCTATTTCATTACTATATAATGAGGATAATATTTTAGAGTTATACCAGTTTCATTAAGTTTGTGATCTTGTTGTGCGCTGGAAAAATAAATCAAAGCAAGACGCTCGATTGACCAATAGCTGGCTATTGGGATTGAGAGCAACGCAGCCTTGGAGAATTTTAACCAGCACAAGTGGGCAATAATTTAATGACATTGGTATTAAATACAAAAATCTTGTCTTTCTTGGACAAGCACATAGGAAGCTAATGAGCGCAACTATTGCCAGCGAATACCTTAATAACATCGCCCTAGGTTATGTCGACAGTGTCGATAGCGAATACGCTAAACGACTGGCCAAAAAATGGCAGTTTAATTATCTGGGGGATGTTGCCGCTGCCAAGAAACAGCCGCAACTTGAGTATATCTTGCAAATGCATCACCACGCACTAGAGTTGTGCAAGTTAGATGAACCTAAACTCGGTGCTATTAAAGTCGATTTTGTTGAAGGTGCAGTTGCTCACCGACGTAAATTTGGTGGTGGTCGTGGTCAAGATATTGCCAAAGCTGTAGGCTTAAAACATGGTTTTAAACCCCATATTTTAGATGCTACCGCTGGTCTTGGTCGCGATGCTTTTGTCTTGGCTGGCTTGGGTTGTAAGCTCACCTTATTAGAACGTATGCCTGTCGTGGCTGCACTTTTATATGACGGTATTGAGCGCGCGAAACTCAATCATGAAGTTGCCGATATTGCTAATAACATGCAGTTAATTCACGGTTCCTCCTTAGAGGACATGGACTTAGCTAACGCGCCTGATGTGGTCTATCTCGACCCTATGTATCCTCACAGGGAAAAATCTGCCGCGGTAAAAAAAGAAATGCGCATTTTCCAATCCCTTGTTGGTGAAGATCTTGATGCAGATGGTCTGCTTGAACCAGCACTCGCGCTAGCTAAATACCGAGTTGTAGTAAAACGACCAAGTTATGCACCACCATTGGCAAATAAAAAACCGTCGATGAGCATTAACATGAAAAAAAATCGTTTCGATGTTTATGTTAAGCAAGCCATTCCAAAGCCAACTACTTAAGCTGGACTCAATTTAAGAGATAATTAACAGCATCATCCCTGTTACATAAATCTGTCATATTTATGTAACCTTATTGTCATAATAATAAGTGATTATTGCCTTTAATTTATTTTAAAGGCATCCATGTCATGCGCGTTTCTAGCTTCTCCCGCTTGTCTGTTTCGGCAATCAGTATTTTTGCGGCAATCTTTCTGGCAACCATGTATCACGTTGGTGAATCTTTAAGTAAAAGCCAAGCGCAATATAAGGGCTATCAGGCACTTATTTCTTTAACGACCGTTGAGTTTAATCGCACCATAGTTAAGTATTTACAAACTGGTGATGCAGCCTTGCTGAATAAGGCGCAAAAGCAATTGACTAATATAGTCAAACAAACACATAGTTTGAATATCGATAAACTCTCTAAGCAAATCGACACGCAAGCCAAGGCACTCGCTTATAATATCAACACTAAATTTCGCGCCATGGGTAAGTTAAGTGGCGATCCCTTAGTGCTCTTGCGTAATGGTGAACAAGCAATGCTCGCCATCAATAATCATCTAGCTAGTTATGTACAAGTTACAGCAGTATTACCGTTACAGGCACAGTTTAATTACCTTATTAAAACCCAAGCTATAGGGAAATTATTGGCGGATTTAGTTAGTGCCCGAGAAGCTATTTTTACCAAGCACCAGGGTAATATTCAATCGATAAACCCCATACTAAAAGAACTGCAAAGCCTAGGTCGCTTCTTATCAGTACAGCCGGCGTTAGCTATTTATCAAGAAGGTGATAGTGAGGAACTTGATGATGAAGACTTGTTTGGTGATAGTGAAGAGCCGGAAGATTTAAGTATTGAAGCTATCAGTGAATTACAGTCATTATTTAACCGCTATCAGCACGAATTAGAAAACACCCTAGCTCAGCAACAACAAAGGCAGATGGGCTTAGCGCTATTAGCTAAGCAAGTGGGCAATATTGAAAACGCTATCATGCAAGGTGAAGCGGATATATCCCAACAGCAGGAGCAGATGAATGAGCAGCTTTATTTTATTGTCATTGGGCTGTTAATCTTTTTAGTTGTTTTTCTTTTAGCAAACTATGGCTTACAACGTAATGTCATCCTTAAGCCATTACGGAATTTACGTGATAGCTTTGTACAATTAATGGTGCAGGGTAAAGTAGATAATATTACCAATATTGATAAAAGTACTGAGTTTGGTGAGATATCAACCAGCTTTAATCATATGGTTAATAAGCTAGCGCAAGACGATAAAGACAAAGCAGAGCAACTTGATTTGGTGGCCAAAGCCTTAACTACCATGGAAAGTCAGGTTAAAAGTATTTACCAGTCATCGCATACTACCAGTGAGCATGTACAAGGGGCGAGAAAAATTATGCAAGCCTTAGGTGAGGCAACCGAAACCGTTAATACGCTTTCAGGACAAGTGGTTAACAATGCCCAAGCAACTAAACAAGCGATGGCAGTGAGTCAGCATCATGTTGCACAAGTGCTGGCGGCCAGTGAATCTACCAATTTAGCGGCAAAGGAAAGTAAAGGCGCCATTACTTCACTGTTTCACTCTGTTAAGTCGGTTACTTCTATTGTTGATGTTATTAGCGCCATCGCCGATCAAACTAATTTATTGGCACTGAATGCTGCTATTGAAGCGGCAAGGGCAGGTGATCATGGCCGAGGGTTTTCCGTGGTCGCTGATGAAGTTCGCCAACTCGCGGGGAAAACACAACAGTCACTGAAGCAAATCACAGCGCGCTTAAATCTATTACAAAGCGCCAGTAACTCGATTGAAGGCATCATTAATGACATTGAAAAGGCCTCACACAAGCAACGTATTATTGCCGATGAATTGCAAGAAACATC
>NZ_JABSOV010000129.1 GCF_013215345.1 Colwellia sp.
GTAAAACAACATTAATGTGAGTGCTCACACAAATTGCATGATAACTAATTGTTAAAGAAAACGTCCCGTATGGAACGAAGATAAGAGTCGCATTCGCTCTTCATCTGAACAAATTAAGTAGAACTCAATTTGCTTCACTTCGTTGCTGTTGCTCCGAAGCAGGTGGCGTATAATACGCTGCCTAGTTTTAATGTCAATGTTTATTTAAAATGAATTTAAAAATCTACGTTAAGTCAACTAATTCACCTTAAAAGTAATTAGATAACTTATCAAAACAGTCCTTTGATGATTCAATTTGCGTGAACCCCTTGGAACTGGGGCGCATTATAGAGAGAGTTCATTTTTGATCAAGGCTTATTTTCACTTTCATGATTGATCGGACGCTTAATGTACATATAGCTTTCTTATCGCTCTATAAAGCACGATCACATAGGATCCTTAGTCATTAAATTGCACAACCCATATTTTTTTATAAGGTTGTTAACCTACTACTTAATACTAATAAAGGTACAGATATGGCTCGGTAATAAGCTTACTTTCTTCTCAAAAACAAAAAAACCGACACTAAGGCCGGTTTTTTATAGTTAACTAGATGATCATAGGTTAATTAATAGCGATATCACCGAGGTGATCTTTCTATTTCCTAACCCAAATGATACTTAGCCGTTTTCTTGTTCACGTGTAATAGCGCGATAAGCGATATCAGTTCTAAACTCTACACCCTTCCAGCTAATTTGATGCAATAGTTCATAGGCAGTTTGTTGAGCTTCAGTTACCGTATTACCTAATGCAGTTGCACAAAGCACACGACCGCCGTTTGTAACAACCTCACCTTGCTCGTTTAACTTAGTACCTGCATGGAATGTTTTGGCTGATACATTGTTGTTAGTCTCTAAACCGGAAATAACATCACCTTTAGGATAACTGGCTGGATAATTTTGTGCAGCAAGTACAACACCTACAGCTGCGCGACTATCAAAGTCGATAGTTGCTTTATCTAACTCACCACGTGTAGCGGCTAAACATAACTCAACTAAGTCTGATTGTAAGCGCATCATGATAGGTTGCGTTTCAGGATCACCAAAACGACAGTTATATTCAATAACGTTTGGCGTACCATCGCTTGCGATCATTAGCCCAGCATATAAGAAACCACTGTAAGGTGCATCTTCGTTAGCCATACCTTCAACCGTCGGCATAATAACTTCGGCCATAATACGATCATGAATTTCAGGAGTAACTACTGCTGCTGGAGAATATGCTCCCATGCCGCCAGTGTTTGGACCTAAGTCACCATTTAAGGCACGTTTATGATCTTGGCTTGTTGCCATTGGTAAAACGTTCTTACCATCAACCATTACGATGAAACTTGCTTCTTCACCTTCAAGAAACTCTTCAATCACTACGCGATGACCAGCATCACCAAAAGCATTACCCGCTAACATATCTGTAATAGCGTCTTCTGCTTCTTTAAGTGTAAGGGCAACGATAACGCCTTTTCCTGCTGCTAAGCCATCGGCTTTAACAACAATTGGTGCGCCCTGCTGACGAACATAAGCAAGTGCTGGTTCAACTTCAGTGAATTTTTCATAGCTGCCCGAAGGGATGTTATTACGTGCTAGAAAATCTTTAGTAAATGACTTTGAGCCTTCAAGCTGTGCTGCTTTAGCACTTGGACCAAAAATAGCTAAGCCTTGGGCTTGGAAAGCATCAACAACACCATCAACAAGAGGCTGTTCAGGACCAACAATAGTTAAGGCAACGTCTTCACTTTGAGCAAAAGCAACTAAGGCAGCATTGTCACTAATATCGATAGCAACATTTTCTAATTTTGCTTCGGTTGCTGTACCAGCATTACCTGGGGCAACAAACACTTTAGTAACCTGACTTGATTGCGCCGCTTTCCATGCTAGAGCATGTTCACGACCACCGCCGCCTATAACTAAGATTTTCATATGTTCTTCCTATATATTCTTAAACGCTAAACCAACACTTATTTGGCTGGTTTAACAAATTTTAATGTCATGCGATCGCTTTCGCCAATCGCTAAATATTTGGCTCTGTCTTTATCTTTCAATGCTAAGCTAGGCGGTAATGTCCATACTTTATATTGTGCTAAATCTTTTGTATTAGCGTTAATATCGCTCGAAGCTTCAAATCTAAAACCAGCGGCTTTAGCTTGTTTAATAGTATTACTTTCAGAAACATATCCTACAGCAATTTTAGCATCACCACCTGCTGGTAATCTATGTTCAACTACACCTAAAACACCACCTGGCTTAAGTGCATTAAAAGCATCTTTAAATACTTGCTCAACACCCGCGTCTTTCCAGTTATGAAGATTTCTGAAAGTAAGCACTAAATCAGCTGTACCTTGTGGCGCTAATTCACTTTCTTGACGTGGAGTGAAGTCGGTTAAAACCACCTCACTAAAAACTACATCTGAAGCAAGTTTTTTCACTAATTTTTTACGTGAATTACTATAGTAATCATCTGCACCGGTATCAGGGTAATGAGCACCATATAGTTTACCCGTACCTTTTAAGGCTGGTGCTAGTATTTCTGTATACCAACCGCCACCTGGGGTAATTTCGACTACAGTCATGCTAGGGGTAAAACCAAAAAAGTTTAACGTTTCAATAGGATGACGATATTGATCACGCGCTTTGTTTTTAGCAGTACGATGATCGCCTGCAACAGCGTTTGCAAGTGCTTTTGCTGAAGCGCTATTGGCATTAGTTTCATGAGCATGAGTGTCATGGGCCGTAGCTGATAAGCTTAATGCGCCACAGCTTAATGCCACTGCAATAGCGATTGATTTAAGTGCGTTTGTTTTAATTGTCATAACTATTTTCCTTGTAAGTATTATTAGTATTTGAATCGATATAATACATATAGCGATTAAGGTATTAATTAACGGCAATATTTATAACAGATTTGAAACAAACAAGCAGCGTTGATTTTATTCCATACTTATTTTCATTGTAAGTAAATAAATCAACACTGCTCTTCTTCTATACTTCTATCTCTCCTTAAGAAAGGTTCTTTAGGCTGTTAGCTTCAATTTATAGGAGAAAGCACGGAGCTGACGTTAGTCAGTGAGTACCTTCGACAACTAAATTGTGCCTAACAGCGACAAGAATCAATCTTAATGACGGAAATGACGCATACCTGTGAACACCATGGCGATATTATGTTCGTCTGCTGCTGCAATAACTTCGTTATCACGCATAGAGCCGCCTGGCTGAATTACGGCAGTAATACCTGCTTCAGCGGCAGCATCTAAACCATCACGGAATGGGAAGAACGCATCTGATGCCATTACAGAGCCTTTAACTTCTAGGTTTTCATCAGCAGCTTTAATACCAGCAACTTTCGCTGAGTATACGCGGCTCATTTGGCCTGCGCCGACACCGATAGTTGCACTATTTTTAACGTAAACAATGGCGTTAGATTTAACAAATTTTGCTACTTTCCAACAGAATTGTAAATCACGTAACTCGTCTTCTGTAGGATGACGTTTAGTCACTACTTTTAAGTCGTCAGCTGTTACGCTACCGTGGTCAGTATCTTGTACTAATAAACCACCATTAACGCGTTTAAAATCAAAACCAGTAGTTTTACTATCCCACTGACCACATTCTAATAAACGTAGGTTAGGTTTAGCAGCAACAATTTGTGCCGCTGCAGCAGAAATGCTTGGTGCGATAATTACTTCAACGAATTGACGCGAAACAATGGCTTCAGCAGTATCTGCATCTAATTCGCGGTTAAACGCGATGATGCCACCAAATGCTGAAGTAGGGTCAGTTTTATATGCGCCTTCATAAGCCGCTAAAATATTATCGCCAATAGCAACACCACAAGGGTTCGCATGTTTAACGATTACACAAGCTGGTTCATCAAATTCTTTAACACACTCTAGCGCGGCATCAGTATCGGCAATGTTGTTATAAGATAATGCTTTGCCCTGTAATTGAGTCGCGGTAGAAACTGACGCTTCTTCTGGATTAGCTTCTTTGTAAAAAGCGGCTTGTTGATGAGAGTTTTCACCATAGCGTAAATCTTGAGTTTTAATAAATTGGCTATTAAAAGTACGTGGGAATTTAACTTTATTGTCAAAAGAGGCTTCTGACTCAGTTTCGCCATACGCTGGTAACATTTTACCAAAGTAGTTAGCGATCATACCGTCATAACTAGCGGTGTGCTCGTAAGCAGCAATAGCTAAGTCAAAACGTGTTTTATAAGTTAACGAATCGTTGTTGTTATCTAATTCAGTTAATACACGATCGTAATCATGTGCGTTAACAACAATAGTTACGTCTTTATGGTTTTTAGCGGCAGCACGAACCATAGTTGGTCCACCGATATCAATATTTTCGATAGCATTTTCTAAAGAACAGTTTTCATCACTTACTGCATTAGCAAATGGGTACAAGTTAACCACAACCATATCAATTGCACTGATATTGTTTTCTACCATTACCGCTTCATCAATACCACGACGCGCTAAGATGCCGCCATGTACTTTAGGGTGTAATGTTTTAACACGACCATCCATAATTTCTGGGTGACCGGTGTAGTCAGACACTTCAGTTACTTTGATGCCGTTTTCAGCTAATAATTTTGCTGTTCCGCCAGTAGAAAGAAGATCAACACCTTTCTCACTTAAGCGACGAGCAAATTCAACGATACCTGATTTATCTGAAACACTTAATAGTGCGCGTTTAATTGGACGTGGAGTATCCATCTGTTTATTTACCTTTTAGTTGTAACTTACTGCTAACTTAGTGCCGACATGCCGCTAACTTGCGAGGTTACATGGTTATTTAAAATGATTTAGCGTGCTTAATACCAATCCGAATAAGGAGAGTACTCGCTTAGCGAGAAATTAAAGGCTTATTAGGCAAGATATTGATTGCGGCTAATGGTTAATCCCTTAGCAAAATCAATAACGCAGTATATAAGCCTTTAAAACTCGCCCTTTGGAATGCATGGGACAACTTGATAACTTCACATAATGAATTAAATATAGAATAACTATACCTATATTCATTTTGCTTGTTCTAATGTCGCCCATGTCATTCTAAGTGATTACTCCTTTATTCGGAGTGGTATAAATACAAAAAGCACCCGAGGGTGCTTTTCATTAAAATTCGATATTAGTTCATACCGTATTTTTTAAGTTTCTTACGTAACGTACCGCGGTTGATGCCGAGTAAGTTAGCAGCGCGTGTTTGGTTACCGCGAGTGTACATCATAACTTCTTCTAACATTGGCGCTTCAATTTCGCTCAATACAAGGTCATACATATCATCAACATCGTTACCATTTAATTGTGATAAGTAGTTACTAATTGCGATTTTAGCTTGGCTACGTAATGGAGACGTTTTAGTTTGTGTTTGAATATCGCCAGTGATAAATGGAGAAGAAACATTTTGTTCGAACATATGATATAACTCTTTCTTTTGTTAATAAAATAAAAATAAAAATAAAACTACGACAACTTGTACTGCTCCCTAGAAGGAGCAGTAACAAAATCATCAAAAAATTTGCCTAACGTCGCCAATTGTTCATCGGTAGACGCTAAAGCATTAAAAATAGCTCTAAACGCTTTGCCTTGGTCAGTATTAAACGCTGCGCTGAAACCATCGGAGGTATCAACCAGATTATGTATATACCAAGAGACGTGTTTTCTGGCGATCATCACACCTTTGAAATCGCCGTAAAACTGATGTAACTCCATAACGTGAGCCAATACTATTGAACGCACTTCGTCCAATGCAGGTGCTAACATTTTATTGCCCGTTGCCAAGAAGTGATTAATTTCTCGAAAAATCCACGGACGACCCTGTGCACCACGGCCAATCATTATGGCATCGGCACCCGTATGGTTTAAAACCAGTAGCGCCTTTTCAGGTGAAGTAATATCACCATTTGCCACTACCGGAATTGAAATAGCCGCTTTTATTGCTTTAATGGTGTCGTATTCCGCATTGCCTTTATAAAAGTCATTACGGGTACGGCCATGCACTGCAAGTGAAACAATACCGCTGTTTTCTGCAATTTTAGCTATTTCAATACCATTACGAGACTCTTCACACCATCCTGTGCGAATTTTTAGCGTAACCGGAATATCTACCGCTTTTACCACAGCCTGAACAATACGCTCAACCTGTGCTGGATCTCTTAACAAAGCAGAACCCGCTAATTTCTTATTTACCTTTTTTGCTGGGCAGCCCATATTGATATCAATAATTTGTGCACCGTTATCAGCATTTACCTTGGCGGCAAAAGCTAATTCATCAGGACAACTTCCGGCAATTTGTACACTGCGGATTCCTGCGCCATCACTATGCAACATTCTTAATTTAGACTTTTCGGTATGCCACACTTTCGGATTTGACGAAAGCATTTCAGAAACCGCTAAACCCGCACCCAATTGACAACATAATTGTCTAAAAGGTTGATCGGTTATTCCTGCCATAGGAGCAAGTATTACCTGCGAATTAAGTTGATATGTGCCTATTTTCATACTGCTGTTTTTTTGAGCTACCTTACAAAAGGGCGCTAAGTTTACACGTCTTTATTTCAATTGAAAAGCATAGAATTTAAACAATATTTGCTTTTTTTCACCTTTTTGATATTGACATTTATTAAAGCATTAATGTGAGCGCAAATTGTACACTTTACTAACAAAATTGTTGACAAATACCACAAAAAAAGACAATACCAAATACGGCGCAAACTTAGCTCGAATAACGCCTGCAAGTGTGGCAGAGTAAAATAACACCGCTTCGCTAAACTAAGTGCTAAGCCAATAATAATTATAAATATAATGCCAGAGACTATGACAACACTTTTAAGAATGCCAATTACCAATGTATTTGGACAAGGTGACTATAGCGTTACCTTGCACCTAGGCAGTGAAAAATCACCGGTAAATCTGTTACTCGATACCGGTAGCAGCACCCTAGTGGTAAAAAGCTCCGCCTACCAAGCAAACCTTGATCAAAAATTAACGGCTAGCAGTGCAGTTCAAGAAGTTAATTACGGTGTTGGTGGCTGGAATGGTCCGGTTATTTATACCAGTATCAATATTCATGAGCATTGCCATGAATCTGAACATCCACAAAACATAGCGAAAAGCCCAAGCATGAATTTAACTGATGCTCCCGTTGCAGTGGTGCACTCAGCACAGCAGGGTAAAACCTTTGGTGATGCCGATGGCATTTTAGGTTTAGCTTATCACCACCTAAATAAAAGCTTTGATTTTAGCGACTACTTTATTGAGCATAATATTACTCCTGCGCTAAGTTACCCTTGGCCTTTTAGTGATGAAATAAGTGAAGACCTAGCCAGCTTTAAAAAATTGATGTGGAAATACCCTGAACACGATGTAACGACCTACTTTACCTTATTAGAAGAACAGCAACTGAGCGCTAATAAATTTGCCTTCTATAGCAAACGCTCTGCCATTCATATCAATAAAGTCAACTCAAGCAAAGCAAATAAAACACCCGCTGATGAATTAGCCAAAGATCCACTAAACAAAGGGTTGCTTATTCTGGGTGGCGGAGAAGAACAAAGCGATTTATACCAAGGTGAGTTTCAAAGCATCAAGGTCAGCCACGATATTTATTACAATGTCGACTTAAAGTCTGTGCAGGTTGGCACAAACGTGCCAATCACTGCGCCACCGCTTGAACAAAAGCACCTGAAAGGTTATTTCACTAACGCCATTATTGATACTGGCGCAGGAGCAATTGTGCTTACGGCTGAAATTTACCAACAAGTAATTACCGACCTCATTGCTTATAGCGCTAGCTTTACCGAGTGTTTAGCGCCTTTTAAAGAAATGAGCGGGCAGTTAACGGGTATAGATGTAGGAGAGTTAACACTGTCTGAGTGGCCAACAATTTATTTCAACTTTGTTAGCCAGCCAGCAACAACTACAAAAGCTGAGAAAATAGTGCAACTTAGCTGCACGCCTGAAACTTACTGGCAAATTAACACGCCAAATTACGGTAAGGCCTGCTTTCGCTTACTAAGCCAATTACCGCAATGGCCCAATCAAAGCATTATTGGTTTACCGCTGTTAAATAATTATTACGTAGTGTTTGATCGTTCAGTTGATAACACTGGCGTAATTAAGTTTGCTCAACAGCAATAGAAAATGGATTACTAATATTTATGCCTTTGCCGTTAAAGTAATTGCGTTTGTTGCCGATTAAACATTGTTAGTAAAAACAAGATGATAATATCAAGGTTAGCCATTGCCCTCTTCCCCTTAAACCTGTTAATTTACCAGCTAAGGAAAGGTTGAAAATAGTTAACTTTGTTAACCCGCATCTTAAACGCGTTTCAAAATAATAAAATGGAGTGAGTAGTATGAGTAAGGTAATAAACATATTAGCGGCTATGGCTAGTAACCCAAGCTTAGTAAGTAATAAAGAAATAACGGCACTATTAGCAAACGCCGATATTTCAAGTGAGCAAAAACAAGCAATTTTAGCGCAGGATAGTGAACGCCTAGCCGGTACTATTGCTGACTTCGCTATATCTATGTGTGGAATTGTTTCATCTGCTGAAGATGATGAGCAGGATAGCCAAGATGAAAACAAAGATAAAACCACTGAAAAGGCTTTAGCCTACGCAATTAATAGCTAATAAAGTTAAAAATTAGCCAGCTAAAGGAATAGTGCTGCTGTGAGTTCAAATTTTATTGAAAGTAAAAAACATAAGCGACTTCACATTATAGGAGTACTATTTTTATGGCTAATCACTTATTGCAATTTAGCTAGTGGCCAACAAGAAAACTTACCCTACTCTGTCCATTCAGAGCAAATAGTCCTAACTAATCAGGATGATATTTCGGCAACACTTATGCTTGCTGATGAGATAAGACGTTTTCAACCATTAAAATTCCAGCAATTAATGCAAAATCTGGCGATAAAAAGCGACCTCACTATAGAACAACAACACCGATTTAATTTTTTAAAAGGTTATGGCTATACCTACAATGGTCAGTTTGATAGCGCAGAAGAACAATTTAAAAGCATCCTAGCATCCAATGCTGACAAGTTAATTAAGTTTCGTGCTAGTTACACTTTAGTCCACGTTTATGCCGCCAAAAAAATGTGGCTTGAGGGATTGGCACGTATTGCCACAAATATCAAAACAGCTGCATCAATAGATAATAGTGTTCGTTATTACGAGCATTTAACAACCACAATTCTTTTTTATAAAAAAATGAAGCAATATGACCTCTCTTTACATTATATAAAGGTACTCTTGGCACATACATTACCTCCAAAAATAGATTGTGTGGCAAAACAATTAGCAATTGAAACAAAGTTTCACTTAAATAAACTAAGTAGCAATGATCCTGATATAACTATTGCAATCAATAGCTGTGAAAAAACGAATGATAATATGGTTTCCAGTATTATTCGCATATATCAAGCAAGAGCTTACTTAGCTGAAAAAAATGTAAGTCGGGCAATAGATAGTTTACTACCCTTTCTAGGAGCGGCAAAAAACACTTATTACCCCGAATTAATTACTGGAATAAATAATGTTTTGGCGCAAGCTTATTGGCAAGCTAATGATATTAGCAACAGTAAACTGTATGCAGAAAAAGCGCTGTTATCCAATAACAATAACAGTAATGTTAATCAAGCCGCTAAAGCATACAAACTACTCTACCAAATAGCTAAAACAGAAAATAACTCCAGCTCTGCGCTGCGTTTTCACGAAAAGTATACCGAGTTAGATAGACTGTATTCAGATGACATCAAGACAAAACACTTAGCTTTCCAGTTAGCTAAAAATAAGAACCTGGTGCAACAAAATAAAATTGATTTATTAAATGAGAAAAACAATGTACTTGCTGCTGAACAAGCTTTGGTTGCCACAAAAGTCACCAATAGACATTTAGTCTTGGTGTTATTAACTTTTATTATTGTATCGCTAACTCTGTTTGGCCTACGTCTATGGCGTACTCATAAACGTGTAAGAGAATTAGCCGAATATGATGCATTAACAGGTATTTTTAATCGTGGTCACTTTACTCAAGTAACCAATAGCGCGTTAAAGTATTGTCAAAGTGCCGAGCAAGATTTATGCGTGATAATGTTCGACTTAGACCACTTTAAAAAGATTAACGATTGTTATGGTCATGCATGCGGTGACTGGGCATTAAAAGAAGTCACCAATGCGTGTAAAAAACTTGGCAGGAAAAATGACATTTTTGCCCGTATAGGTGGTGAAGAGTTTTGCATCGTCTTACCTAGCTGTAATATAAATACCGCTATGTTACGCGCTGAAGATTGCCGCGCTGCTATTGAGGCCATTATAACCGAAGCATCTGGTTGTGATTTTACCATCACCGCCAGTTTTGGTGTT
>NZ_JABSOV010000013.1 GCF_013215345.1 Colwellia sp.
GGAGTCTGGGCCGTGTCTCAGTCCCAGTGTGGCTGATCATCCTCTCAAACCAGCTAGAGATCGTCGCCTTGGTAAGCCTTTACCTTACCAACTAGCTAATCTCACTTGGGCTAATCAAATGGCGAGAGGTCCGAAGATCCCCCCCTTTGGTCCGTAGACGTTATGCGGTATTAGCAGTCGTTTCCAACTGTTGTCCCCCACCATAAGGCATATTCCCAAGCATTACTCACCCGTCCGCCGCTCGTCAGCAGAGTAGCAAGCTACTCTCTGTTACCGCTCGACTTGCATGTGTTAAGCCTGCCGCCAGCGTTCAATCTGAGCCATGATCAAACTCTTCAATTAAAAATCGTTTGTGTAACCTCATCACAAGTGATGTGTTACTGCTCAATGAATTCTGTCGTGATACCAACCGAAGTTGATATCGCATTACATAGTCGCTACCTATCTCGCTAGAAATAAGTAACTATATTTATTTGCATGAACATCATTCATTAAGCGTTTTTGTTCTCCTCGAAAGGAAAACTAGGTAAAACAACATTAATGTGAGTGCTCACACAAATTGCATGATAACTAATTGTTAAAGAAAACGTCCCGTATGGAACGTAGATAAGAGTCACATTCGCTCTTCATCTGGAGCAAATTAAGTTGAACTTAATTTGCGTTGCTCGTTGCTGTAGCCCCGAAGCAGGATGCGTATAATACGCTTCCGAGTTTTGAAGTCAACGTTTTTTCTTAATTAAAAGTAAAGTATTTTAAAACACTTTAAAACTCAACGTTAAGTTAACTAATTTACCTTAATAGCAAGTAGATAACTTATCAAAACAGTTCTTTGATGATTCAATTTGCGTGAACCCCTTGGAACTGGAGCGCATTATAGAGAGAGTTCATTTTAGTACAAGCATTAATATCATTTTTTTATCAATTCTGGTTTGTTCGAACAATGATCGTACAAACCAGCGATATATTGATTAAATAGCATGCTAACAAAAGGCTACGGTCGGGAAGAATGCAAGCTACATGCAAAGACCGCCATCAATTTCAACAACACGACCAGTGAAGAATTCATTTTCAAAGATGTATTTTGCTGTATGAGCAATTTCTTCTGCTTCACCTAAACGACCAACAGGTTTCATTTTCTCTAACCGGTCGCGCATCTCTGGTTTCATTGCATCTGTCATGGCTGTTCGGATCACACCAGGTGCAATTGCGCCAACACGAATACCGTGACGGCCAAGCTCTCTAGCCCAAGTTGTTGTCATCGCAACTACGCCCGCTTTTGAGGCCGCATAGTTGGTTTGTCCCATATTACCGCCACGGGCAATTGAAGACATATTAATAATGACGCCTTTCCTACGCCCTTCAATCATATGAACTGCTGCTTCACGGCCACATAAAAATACCCCGGTAAGGTTAACGTCAATGACAGACTGAAAGCTTGCTAAGGACATCTTCTTAGCGACAACACCGTCTTTAGCTTTGACAAACATCCCGTCACGTAATATTCCAGCATTATTAACTAAGCCATCAATACCATCGAAGTCTTTATTAATTTGTTGGAAGGTTTCTTCTACTTCAGCTTCTTTACTGACATTCGCTATGTAGTAGTTAACTTTTATATTTTCATCGCCCGCGGCAGTAACTTGCTTAACGCTTTCTTTTAACTGCTCTTCATTTAAATCGATTAACGCGATATTGGCGCCACTTTTGGCAAAGCTTATTGCCATTGTCAGACCTAAACCTTGACCACCACCGGTTATAACGATTGTTTTATCTTGTAATTTCATTTGTCTCAACTTAGCTTTTATTAAATAGATTAAAAATACTGGAGAAATCTTTACTGCCATTTCCTGAAGCTGCATGCATAGCGTATAAACTTCGCGCCAACGCTCCCATAGGGGTAGACGATTGACTTGCTAATGAAGTTTCCATGGCTAAACCTAAATCTTTAGCCATTAAATCTACCATAAAACCACCTTGATAATCATTCGATGCTGGTACATTTTCCATTACATCTGGGCATGGGTTATATACATCAAGGGTCCAGTTACTGCCTGAGCTTTTACTCATGATGTTAGACAACACCTTAGGGTCTAAACCATTAGCAAGGCCCAATTGTAATGCTTCACTAGTACCTAGCATTAATACCGACAACAGCATGTTATTACATACTTTGGCTATTTGCCCAGCGCCATGTTCACCGGCATGGAAAATATTCTTGCCCATGGCCTCAAGGATTGGCTCGGCTTGGGAAAACTCTTTACTGCTGCCGCCGACCATAAAACTTAACGTGCCAGCTACAGCACCACCCACACCGCCTGAAACGGGTGCATCAACAAAATTGATGTTTTTTTCAGCCAGTGCTTTAGCAACTTTGCATGAGGTAGCGGCATCAATAGTTGATGAGTCTATGACTAGTGTGCCCGGTTCAATATGGTTAATCAGGCCATTTGATTCCGAAAGGTAAACGGCATCAACATGTTTGCCTGCCGGTAGCATTGAGATAACAAATTGTGCACCTTGTACACATGCTATAGCACTAGTCTTAGTGCTAGCCCCAACTTCAACAACATGAGCCACAGCTTCAGCTGAAAGATCAAAAACACAAACCTCGTGACCCGCTTTAACTAAGTTAATAGCCATTGGGCCGCCCATATTACCTAAACCAATAAAAGCGATATTTGCCATGATGTATCCTTAAAAATAATTACAGTTGTTATAATTGTTATATACCCAAGCGACTTCAAGATACTCGTTTCAGGATTGCTGAGCGATTCATAATCAAGGCGCGTATTTTATTAATGGTTATTCCCTTAATTACATACGTAACGATGAATATTATTTGCTCATACGTCCCACTAGGGCTGGTTTAGAAACGTTTTATCCATCGTTATTGATTTCGACAAGGGAATAACCATTTTCTTCAATCAATGCCTTGCCTAAAGACGTTTCTAATTCCAGCTGAATCCTGCATCTTGAGGTTGTTTGGGTATATGTCTTATCTAATAACTAGCTGCTAACCCAGCACTAACTCTGTGACTTAGTCCGTCTCTTAGCCTGAGTTAATAAAATTTAGCCAAGTTTAACCAGCGGATGTTCTACTGCTGACCATTTAGACTCAAAAAACCAATCCACTACCTTGCTATCAATTGACTCAACTGACGAGTATTGCCATTGAGGACTATTATCTTTATCGATTAATAATGCTCTGACACCTTCAAGGAATTCGCCAAAGTGACCACATTTAACCGCTAAGTTTAACTCCATACGAAAGCAATCAGCCAATGGCATGCCTTTACCTAGTTGCAATTGCGAATAGGCAAGTTGTGCACTTAAGGCACTGCCTCTTTTCAACGACTTTTGTGCTCTGTTAAACCACTTATCTTCTATTTCAACACTTAAGATAGCGGCGACAATTTCACTCAAGTCTTGCTTTTCAACTAACTGACTTATAAATGTTTGATGTTCTCTTAATAATGATGTTGGCAGTTTACTTACTGAGCCTTGTTCAAACTCTTGTAATAGTTGCGCCGCTTTATCGTGATTTAATGGTATTGTCTCGCCCCAGTTAATCATTGTAAGTTGCTCGAGAAAGTTACCTTTGTGTTGCTGCTCAATAAAATAATCAGCAAGCTGGCAAAACTTGGCATCAGCCGCATTGATTGATGCACCTGTTAGGGCAAGAAATAAACCACAACCTGCAGGCATTTTATTTAAAAAGTAGCTACCGCCGACATCAGGGAATAAACCAATACCTATTTCAGGCATGGCAATACGTGAGCTTTCAGTAACAACCCTATGGCTGCCGCCAACAAGCATGCCCAGACCACCACCCATGACAATACCACTACCCCAAACAATAAAGGGTTTGTTAAAGGTGTGAATTAAATAATCTAATTGGTATTCTTGGGTAAAATAATCTTCAATTTCTGGTGCGAAATTTTTATCTGTAATCAGCGCTTTAATTTTATCTTCACTGCTAATGCTATTTTTCAGCGCATTATCTTTCATCGCCTCATATAAATGCACTATATCGCCGCCAGCACAAAAAGATTTATCACCTTCTCCCTGTAAAAATACCGCGGCAATGTCTTCTTGCTGTTGCCAGGTAAGTAACTGCGGGTACAGTAGGCCGATCATCTCGCCACTTAAGGCATTAAGTGATTTAGGTGAATTAAGGGTGATTACACCAACCTTTTTACCGTTATCACAATTAAGTTCATGAAAAAGAACTACATCCGTCATATTTTTTCCTATTTATAGGCTGTTTAGCGTTTTAAAGTATTGATACTACTTATTTAGCCAGACAGGCTTACGTTTATCTAGAAAAGCTTGTACGCCTTCTTTTTGATCAAGTGAATCAAATAAATCGACAAAAGCTTGCCGCTCTTGTATCAATACTTTATTAATAGGCATGATTCGATTTTTTTGAATTAAACGCTTACAAACGCTTACCGCTACGGGGCTTTGCTTGGCGACTTTAGCCGCTAAAGCGATTGCCGCAGATTTACCTTCACCTTGACCAACAACCTCTTCAACTAAACCAACTTTTAATGCTTTATCAGCATCAAGGCGTTCACCACATAAAATCATGCGCTTAGCCCAGCCTTCACCGACTAACAGTGCTAAATTTTGTGTACCACCAGCACAAGGTAACAAACCAACACTTGCTTCTGGCAATGCCATTACGGCATGTTCTTCGGCAATACGAATATCACAAGCTAAGGCGACTTCTAGGCCTCCGCCCATGGCATAACCATTAATGGCAGAAATTGAAACACCACGAAAAGCAGCTAAGGTCTCAAATGCCTGAGCAAAGATATCACTCATCTCTTTAGCTACTTGTTTATCACCATCGGCGAAAACATTAAGGTCGGCACCCGCAGAAAAGAACTTAGTGCCATCCCCTGTTAACACCAAAGCGTATATATTTTTATCTTCATTGAGCGACAAAACTAAATCACGCAAGTCTGCCAAACTTTGTGCAGTCCAAGTGTGCGCTGGAGGGTTATTAAAGGTGACAACGGCAGTATGGTCAATTACTTCTGCCTTTAAAAACTGTGATGAATAATCAGACATTAGATTTCCTTTACTAGGTGCTTTTTTATATTTATTTTTATTTAACGCTAATATTATTGATAACTTAGCGTTACTGATAAAATGTGCTTTGCTAGTTTTAGCTAGAGTATTTGCCCTGCCCCTTCGGTTAATAACCTTCTAGCAATAATTACCCGCATGATTTCATTGGTACCTTCAAGGATTTGATGGACACGTACATCTCTAAAGTGACGCTCTAAAGGGTATTCTTTCATATAGCCATAGCCGCCATGGATTTGTAGGGCAGCATCACAAACTTGAAAGCCTATATCCGTAGCAAAGCGTTTTGCCATAGCACAATAGGCAGTTTTCTCAGGGTCGTTTTGATCTAATTTATAAGCAGCTAAGCGCACAAGTTGTCTCGCGGCAACCAACTCTGTTGCCATATCGGCAAGTTTAAATTGTAACCCTTGAAAAGCGGCAATGGGTTTACCAAACTGTTCTCGTTCTTGCATATATGCCATAGCGCTATTTAATGCTTGCTGGGCAGTACCAATTGAACAAGTGGCAATATTAATACGTCCACCATCAAGTCCCTTCATGGCGAGAGAAAAACCTTCGCCTTCTTTGGCAAGTAAGTTCTCTCGTGGAATTTTGACATTATCAAAAGTAATTTGCTTGGTAGGCTGAGCATTCCAGCCCATCTTATCTTCGGCTTTACCATAAATAACGCCCTCGGCGTCAGCTGGAATAACCACGGCAGAAATACCTTTTGCCCCTGCTTCACCTGTACGTACCATAACAACTAAAACATCAGTTTCACCGGCACCTGAGATAAACATTTTTGAACCATTAATAATATAATGATCGCCATCAACTTTTGCACTAGTGCGCAGTGATGCCGCATCAGAGCCAGAGCCTGGTTCAGTTAAACAATAAGAAGCTAACTTTTCCCCTGTAACTAACTCAGGGCACCATGCTGCTTTTACTGTTTCAGTGCCCCAAGTGGCAATCATCCATGTTGCCATATTATGAATAGTCATCATGGCCGTTGTGGTGGTACAACCCATGGAGAGTTGTTCAAAAATTATTGATGAGTCTAATCGACTTAGCCCTAAACCACCGGCATCTTCTGGTGCATATAAACCACAAAAACCTAACTCGCCCGCTTTAGTGATAACATCTTTTGGAAAAGTATGTTCTAAGTCCCACTTAGCGGCATTTGGTAATAATTCGCTGTCGCTAAATTGCTTGGCGGTATCCGCAAACATTTTCTGGTCTTCGGTTAAATCAAAATTCATGGTTTACTCCTACATTAATTCAAGGGCTATAGCAGTCGCTTCACCGCCGCCAATACAAAGAGAAGCAACACCTTTTGGCTTACTACCATCAGCTAAGCCTTTATTTTTCAATGCATGAATCAAAGTCACCATAATACGTGCGCCACTTGCGCCTAATGGATGCCCTAATGCACAGGCACCACCGTGAATATTGACCTTATTAATATCTAGCGACATATTTTTAACCGCAAGCATAGTTACCATGGCAAAGGCTTCGTTGATTTCAAACAGATCAACATCTGCTGTTGTCCAATTTGCTTTAGCTAATACTTTGGTCATAGCGCCTACCGGGGCAACAGTAAACTCGCTTGGTGCTTGTGCGTGAGTTGCATGAGCAACAATCTTACAAAGTGGTGTTAGACCACGCTTATTCGCTTCTGATAATTTCATCATAACTAGCGCTGCAGCACCGTCAGAAATTGAACTAGAGTTTGCTGCGGTAATAGTGCCGCCTTTTTTAAAGACTGCACGCAATGACGGAATTTTATCTGGGCGAGCATTGCCAGGTTGTTCATCGGTATCAATAAGCGTTTCTTTACGTCGATTAGTCACAGTAACTGGCGTGATCTCATTTTTAAAAGCACCACTTTCAATGGCAGCATTGGCACGAGAAAGTGAACGGATAGCAAACTCATCCATAGCTTCACGAGTAAAGCTTGCTTCATCAGCAGTATCTTGAGCGAAACAGCCCATAGAGATGCCGTCATAAGCATTTTCTAAACCATCTTGCATCATATGATCAATAACTTGGCCATGTCCCATACGTAAACCTGTTCTTACTTTGGGTAATATATAGGGCGCATTACTCATACTTTCCATACCGCCAGCAACGGCTACATCGATAGAGCCAGCAAGTAAGGCATCATGTGCTTGCATGGCAGCTTTCATACCTGAGCCACAGACTTTGTTAATTGTGGTACAAACCGTAGATAAAGATAAATCTGCAGCAATGGCAGCTTGTCGTGCTGGCGCTTGTTTTAACCCAGCAGGCAATACACAGCCCATAATGACCTCGTCAATTTGGTCAGTGGCTATGTTAGCTTGTGCTACTGCTGCTTTAATTGCACTGGCGCCTAACTCAGGGGCAGTAACACTTGCAAAGCAACCGCCAAAGCCGCCCATAGGGGTTCTTACCGCGGAAACAATAACAATAGGATCAGGTGATGACATTCGGTTCTCCAACAAATTTAATCAGATATAATAATTAGTAATTCCTCAAGCCTAACTTAATAACAGCTTTACGCCAACGTAAACTTAAAGGCTTGTTCATCATTCAGACGATAAAGTGTAAGCAGTTAATTACACTCAGCGGTTACAGTCATCAATAGACAAGATTGCTATAAAATCACAGGGGTTACCCCTTAGCGGCTTGAAATTTAAACTGCTAATTCAACAATAGGGTCTAACGCCACCGAGCTTTACGTTAACGTCAACTTCATATAAGATAAATCAATAAATAAGTTTTTGAGTAAAAATTACATGAGCCAACAACTGACTTCGATAAAGTATTCAATTAGTGATTTATCGAAAGAGTTTGATATCACCACCCGAAGCATACGTTTTTATGAAGACCAAGGATTACTCTCCCCTGCTAGAAAGGGTCAGACTCGGATTTATAATCAAAGAGATAAAGTACGATTAAAGTTGATTCTCCGTGGTAAACGACTAGGGTTTTCTTTAGCTGAAACAGGTCGTTTGTTTGAACTTTATGATGTCGATAAAACCAGTGCCACTCAGTTGAATAGCATAATGACCTTGATTACCGATAAAAAAAATGATTTAAAGCAGCAGCTTGAAGATATTAATGCGGTATTAATTGAGCTCAATGATTTAGAAGATAACTGTAAAGGCATTCTCAATTCTTTTGATTAAAGTCAGCCATTAGCAGTGATAGCAAAGCACAATAAATTATAGAAAATATAAACATAAGTAAACACGAACAAACTAAGCCCATTCAATCGTTACTTTGCCTCGCTAAGCGGGGTTGAGTTTAACAAAAAGGAAAAATCATGATTTCACAATACACGTCACTTAACTTCAATTTAGGCGAAACCGTCGACATGATTCGCGATCAGGTCAATGCTTTTGCCCGTGATGAAATCGCGCCACGCGCAGCACAAATCGATATTGATAATGAATTCCCTAAAGATTTATGGCGTAAGTTTGGTGATATGGGCTTATTAGGCATGACCGTCGAGGAGCAATATGGTGGCTCAGGTCTAGGTTATTTAGAACATATTATTGTTATGCAAGAAATCAGCAGAGCTTCCGCCTCTGTCGGCTTAAGTTATGGCGCTATGTCTAACTTATGTCTAAACCAATTACGTAAAAATGGCTCTCATGAGCAAAAACTAAAGTACCTACCTAAGCTTTGTACTGGTGAACATGTTGGTGCTCTTGCGATGAGTGAACCAAATGCTGGCTCAGATGTGGTAAGCATGAAACTTCGCGCCGACAAAAAAGGTGACAAGTACATTCTTAACGGCAATAAAATGTGGATTACCAACGGTCCAGAAGCCGATGTTTATGTGATTTATGCCAAAACAGATACCAGTGCTGGTTCAAAAGGTATTACGGCATTTATCGTTGAGCGTGATTACCCTGGCTTTTCTCGCCATCAAAAATTAGACAAATTAGGTATGCGCGGCTCTAATACCTGTGAGCTAGTTTTTCAAGATTGCGAGGTTCCTGCGGAAAATATATTAGGCGGTGAAGGCAAAGGCGTACGTGTACTGATGTCAGGTTTAGACTATGAGCGCGTGGTTTTATCTGGTGGCTCTTTAGGCATAATGGATGCGTGTATGGATTTAGTTGTACCTTACATTCATGACAGAAAGCAGTTTGGCCAATCTATTGGTGAGTTCCAATTAGTACAAGGTAAAATTGCTGACATGTATACCCAAATGAATGCGGCTAAGTCATACGCGTATATGGTTGCTCAAGCTTGTGATCGTGGTGAAACCACCCGTAAAGATTCAGCAGCCGTTATTTTATTTGCGGCAGAATTAGCGACAAAAATGGCTCTTGATACCATTCAATTACTTGGCGGCAATGGTTATATCAATGAATTTCCCGCTGGCCGTTTATTACGTGATGCTAAATTATATGAAATTGGCGCCGGTACTTCAGAGATCCGTCGTATGCTAATTGGTCGTGAATTGTTTAACGAATCTAAGTAATAATTCATCTTGTTGCTGTGCAGCCTAATTAATTCGTTAAAAGTACTCATTGATAGTTATCAATTCCGTGCCTTTTCCTTTTAATTAAACCGTACAGCTTAAAGATAAATCACTACTAAATTAGCTAATTAACTTCATTGAATGATAAATGAAGCATTCATTTGAATACCAGTGATTGTTTAGTTTGCAGCGGTTTGACTAAAGTACAAGGCAAAAAAGTGGAGTTGACGTTAGTCAATGAGCATTTTTCAACGCTGTAGTTGAGTTAAAGCGCAATAAAATAAATGATGACTAACAAATAAAAGGCTCTCCCGTGGCAAAACTAGTAAGTAAGATAAACACCCGCAGCCAAGACTTCGTCGACAATGCTGCCCATATGCAAAGTCAAATTGATGATTTGCGTGACAAACTCAGTGAAGTAAAACTTGGTGGTGGTGAAAGAAGTCGCAAGCGTCATCTAGACCGCGGTAAGTTATTGCCACGTGACCGAGTTAACGCATTACTCGATGCAGGCTCGGCATTTCTAGAATTATCACAACTCGCCGCTTATAAAGTCTATGATGACTATGTACCTTGTGCTGGCATAATCACCGGTATCGGTCGTGTATCAGGACAAGAATGTGTCATTGTTGCCAATGATGCCACAGTTAAGGGTGGCACTTACTATCCGCTCACGGTAAAGAAGCATCTTAGAGCACAGGCAATAGCCCAAGAAAATAACTTACCTTGTATCTACCTCGTTGACTCCGGCGGTGCTAATTTACCCAATCAGGACGATGTTTTCCCTGATAAAGAGCATTTTGGTCGTATTTTTTTTAACCAAGCCAATATGTCAGCCAACAATATCCCACAAATTGCTGTGGTTATGGGCTCTTGTACCGCAGGTGGTGCTTATGTGCCAGCCATGGCTGATGAATCAATTATTGTTAAAGAGCAAGGCACTATCTTTTTAGCTGGCCCCCCTTTAGTTAAAGCGGCAACGGGTGAAGTAGTAAGCGCTGAAGAATTAGGTGGCGCTGATGTCCATTGTCGTACCTCTGGGGTAACCGATCATTACGCACAAAACGACCATCATGCCCTTGATATTGCTCGCGCTGCGGTTAAAAACTTAAACAGGGTTAAACCGATAAACCTTAATATTCAATCTTTAGACAAAGTAGCAGAGCCGGCTTACCAAGCGGATGAAATCTACGGCATCATTCCTAAAGATACCCGTCAGCCATATGACGTACGCGAAGTTATTGCCCGTATCGTTGATGGTAGTAATTTTGATGAGTTTAAAGCGCTTTATGGTAATACCTTAGTTTGTGGTTTTGCCAATATTTTTGGCTACCCGGTAGGTATCGTCGCGAACAATGGCGTGTTATTTGGTGAGTCTGCCGAAAAAGGAGCACATTTTATTCAACTGTGCGCCCAACGTAAAATTCCACTTGTATTTTTACAAAATATTACCGGCTTTATGGTTGGTAAACAGTATGAGGCTGGCGGCATTGCCAAACATGGCGCTAAAATGGTAACTGCGGTAGCTACAGCACAAGTACCTAAGTTTACTATCTTAATTGGCGGCAGCTTTGGCGCCGGCAACTATGGTATGTGTGGCCGAGCTTATGATCCACGTTTCTTATTTATGTGGCCAAACGCGAGAATATCGGTAATGGGCGGCGAGCAAGCTGCTGGCGTAATGGCGCAAGTTACCCGAGATAAAAAAGCTAAATTAGGGGAAAGCTGGAGCGAAGCAGAAGAGCAAGCATTCAAACAACCTATTATTGAAGACTACGAACACCAAGGTCACCCTTATTATGCTTCGGCGCGTTTATGGGATGACGGTATTATCGATCCCGCTGATACTCGCCAAGTTTTAGGTCTAGCCATATCAGCGTCACTCAATAAAACCATTGAAGACACCAAATTTGGTATTTTCAGAATGTAGCCTGCCCTCACCTGTAGTGAATAAGGGTAAATAATACATAGGAAATAGCTAAAGGAAAAAGTATGTCGATTGATACATCTGACTCAAATAAGTCAAACAATTTAAGTCACTCAAGCAAGGTGCTTTATACAGTAAGCGACAATGGCGTAGCTACCGTTACTTTTGATAATGGTGCCAAGCATAATGCTTTTGATGACACTATTATCAAAATCTTAACCGATATTTTTAATGATATTGCTAAGCGTGACGATATTAAAGTGATGGTGCTTGCCGCTAACGGTAAAAGCTTTAGTGCTGGCGCTGATTTAGGCTGGATGAAGCGCATGGCCGGTTATTCTTATGAAGATAACCTAAAGGACGCTCATAAATTAGCAGATATGCTCAAGGTCTTGAACTTTCTGCCACAAGCAACCATAGCTAAAATCCAAGGGGCTGCATTTGGCGGCGCCGTTGGTCTAGCAAGCTGTTGTGACATAGTGATCGCCAGCAATAAAGCCAGCTTTTGTCTGAGCGAAGTTAAATTAGGGCTTATCCCTGCAACCATTAGTCCTTATGTAGTAAATGCCATTGGCTTAAAAGCCTCACGACGCTATTTTCAAACTGCTGAGCGATTCTTTGCCGATAAAGCCATGCAAATTGGTTTAGTGGATGAAGTTGTCGACGCCGAAGAGTTAACGCCAGCGGTTGAGAAAATGATAAATACCCTGCTTAGCAATAGCCCTCAAGCAATGCGTCAAGCTAAACAGCTTGCTTTTGATGTTGCTTATCAGAAAATTGATGAACAGCTACTCAGTGATACCAGCGCACGCATTGCCAGTATTAGAGTATCAAACGAAGGCCAAGAAGGCCTGAGCGCTTTTTTTGAAAAGCGTAGCCCTGCTTGGCAACAAAGTGCCAATACAGGCAATCAGCTAACTAGCAACCACCTAGCTAGCAGCCAATGTAACGACAGCGAAGGATAAACAAATGTTTAGTAAAATATTAATTGCTAACCGTGGTGAAATTGCTTGCCGCATAATAAAAACAGCCAAAAAAATAGGCATATTAACGGTCGCCGTTTATTCTGACGCTGATAAAGATTCCTTACACGTACATATGGCAGACGAAGCCGTTTACCTTGGTGCTTCACCTTCTCGTGAAAGTTACCTTGTGATAGAAAAAGTCATTGCCGCAGCCAAGAAAACTGGTGCGCAAGCGATTCATCCTGGCTATGGTTTTTTATCAGAAAACGCGGATTTTTGTCGAGCCTGTCAGCAAGAAAATATTACTTTTATTGGTCCTCCTGTAGCCGCTATTGAAGCTATGGGTTCAAAGTCTGCTGCCAAAAACATCATGGCAGAAGCAAACGTACCTTTGGTTCCAGGCTACCATGGTGATGATCAAAATGAACAAACCTTAAAACAAGCCGCCGATGACATGGGTTATCCTGTTCTGCTTAAAGCCACAGCAGGTGGCGGCGGTAAAGGTATGCGCCAAGTATGGAATGAAGCAGAGTTTTCCGAAGGTTTTGCTGCCGCCAAACGTGAAGCAATGTCTTCTTTTGGTGACGATACCATGTTGGTTGAGAAATATTTAACCCAGCCTCGTCATGTTGAAATTCAAGTGTTTTGCGACAACCACCAAAATGCGGTGTATTTATTTGAGCGTGATTGCTCAGTACAACGCCGTCACCAAAAAGTCATCGAAGAAGCACCCGCATTTAGTATGAGTGAGTTTTTGCGCAGTAAAATGGGTGAAACGGCGATAAAGTCAGCGCAAGCCATTGGCTATCAAGGCGCGGGCACGGTTGAGTTTTTACTTGACGTTGATGGTTCATTTTATTTTATGGAAATGAATACCCGCTTGCAAGTGGAACACCCGGTCACTGAAATGATTTCCGGACAAGACTTAGTTGAGTGGCAATTACGTGTTGCCGCTGGTGAAAAGCTGCCTAAGACACAAGAAGAATTGACGATAACCGGTCATTCCTTTGAAGCAAGAATTTATGCCGAAGACCCAAGTAATGATTTTTTACCGGCAACTGGCCAATTAAACTTATTAAAAACGCCACTAGAAAGTAAACATGTGCGTATCGATACCGGTGTTCGTCAAGGTGATGAGGTCAGTGTCTTTTATGATCCCATGATAGCAAAACTCATCGTTTGGGATGAAAACAGGGACAAAGCCTTACAACGTTTAGCGAAAGCCTTACGTGAATACCGTATTGATGGTGTTACCACTAACATTGAATTTTTATATAACTTGGCCACTACTGATGCTTTTAAAAATGCCGATATAGACACAAGCTTTATTGAAAAAAATCACCAAGCTATTTTTCATCAAGCCGATGAAAAGCAACATGATGAGTTATTAACGAAGCAATTACCTACTGCCGCCTTATACATTGTGCTTGCGCTAACAAATAAAAACAAAGAACAAGCAGCATTGAGTAATGATCGCCACTCACCTTGGCATATGACTAATGCATGGCGGTTAAATGAACCACATAATCACTCATTAACCCTTGCTTATAATGACATTGACTATGCAATTACCATTGAACAAAAGCGTCAAGCAAGCGCTGTTTATTACCAAATAACGATTAGCGATGCCGGGACAACCAGCCATACGGTTGATTGCCAGGGCGAAATAGAAGGTGAAAATATAACTGTAACTATCGATGGTCATCGTAGCCAAAGTATTGTTGCTCATCACGAGAACAGCATAAGTCTTTATCAAGAGCATGGCGTATTTAGCTTTAGCCATATCCTGCCGGATCATGGCGAAAATCAAGATGATGATAATCATGGCGGTTTAATGGCACCTATGAATGGCACTATGGTAAGTGTACTGGTAACGCCTGGTGAGCACGTTAGCAAAGATCAGCCATTGGTTATCATGGAAGCGATGAAAATGGAACACACCATTAAAGCGCCAAGTGACGGTGTAGTAAATGAAGTGTTTTTCAGTGCCGGTGATATGGTTAATGGTGGTGCTGAATTACTCGATTTTTCAACACTAGCTACCAGCAAAAGTGAAGAGGCCTAATAATGAGCATTCAACCCCCTGCTTTACCACAACAATTACCTAAACAAGTTAAGATTGTTGAAGTTGGCCCCCGAGATGGTTTGCAAAATGAAGCTCTCATTAATGGAAAGGCTATTAGTGCTGCCGATAAAGTGGCACTTATTGAACAATTAGCTGATGCTGGCGTTAGTTATATCGAAAGTGGCAGTTTTGTCTCACCTAAATGGGTGCCGCAAATGGCAACCTCTGCGGAAGTATTTACCACAATAAAGCGCAATGAAAAAGTCACTTATGCAGCTTTAACGCCAAACATGAGGGGCTATGAAGCGGCAATTGCCGTTAATGCCGATGAAGTTGCCATTTTTGCTGCCGCTTCAGAAAGCTTTAGTCAAAAGAATATTAATTGCTCGATAGCAGAAAGCATTGAGCGCTTTGCCCCTATAATTGCTGATGCTAAAAAGCGTAATATCAAAGTCCGTGGCTATGTTTCTTGTGTTGTTGGCTGCCCTTATGAAGGTGATATTTCCCCTGAGCAAGTAGCCATGGTGGCAGAAAAATTACTGGCTATGGGCTGTTATGAAATATCGCTTGGCGACACCATAGGTGTTGGTACACCTGCCAGCGTAACTAAGATGTTACAGGCCGTGAGTGCCCGTGTACCCACAGCTCAGCTAGCGGTTCACTTTCATGATACCTATGGCCAAGCGTTAACTAATATTTACGCCGCATTAGGCCTAGGGATTTCAGTTATCGATAGTGCTATTGCAGGTTTAGGCGGCTGTCCTTATGCTAAAGGTGCCTCAGGTAACGTAGCCACAGAAGATGTAGTTTATTTACTTAACGGTCTGGGCATATCAACGGGTATAGATTTCGATAAGTTGCTACAAACCGGCTGGTTTATCAGTAATAAGTTAGGAAAACCACCAATTTCTAAGGTATCAAGCGCTTATCTTGCACAGCAGCAATCATAATCGACCATCCATAAACGATAAATGACACAAATTATATAGCAGGAGATAAAAATGGCAGGATTTGACAAAGTAGTAGCAAGCTATGCTGAAGCCATGGCAGGACTTACCGATAACATGACAGTAATTGCCGGTGGTTTCGGCTTATGCGGCATTCCAGAGAATTTAATTAGCGAAATAGAACGCAAAGGCACTAAGGGCTTAACCTTAGTTTCAAATAACTGTGGTGTTGATGATTTTGGCTTAGGTGTGTTGTTACCAAATCGTCAAATTAAAAAAATAATTGCCTCATATGTCGGTGAAAATGCCGAATTTGAACGTCAAATGATGGCGGGTGAATTAGAAGTTGAATTAACCCCACAAGGTACACTCGCAGAAAAAATGCGTGCTGGTGGTGCTGGTATTCCTGCATTTTTCACCGCCACTGGTGTTGGTACACCTGTAGCAGATGGTAAAGAAGTACGTAGTTTTAATGGCCGTGATTATATTTTAGAAGAAGCTATTGTTGGTGACTTTGCCATTATCAAAGCGTGGAAAGCCGATAGATATGGTAACTTAGTTTTTAGGAAAACAGCGCGTAACTTTAACCCTTTAGCCGCGACTGCCGGTAAAATCACCGTCGTTGAAGTAGAAGAAATTGTTGAAGTGGGTGAATTAGACCCAGATCAAATTCATACACCGGGCATTTATGTTAATCGGGTAATTCAAGGGTCTTTCGAAAAACGTATTGAACAACGTACCACACGCCCAGCAGATCCGCTTATAGCAAAAGGAGCATAACCATGGCTTTATCAAGAGAACAAATCGCCCAGCGTGTTGCCCAAGAGCTAAAAGATGGTTATTACGTCAACCTAGGCATAGGTATACCGCCCTTAGTAGCAAACTTTATCCCTGATGATATTGAAGTGATGTTGCAATCAGAAAACGGCTTACTGGGCATGGGACAGTTTCCAACGGAAGATGAAATTGATGCCGACTTAATCAATGCCGGCAAACAAACCGTAACTATGGCCGCCGGTGCTTCTATTTTTGACTCTGCAGAATCTTTTGCCATGATACGTGGCGGTCATGTCGATTTAACCGTACTAGGCGCTTTTGAGGTAGATGTTAATGGCAATATCGCTTCCTATATGATCCCGGGTAAATTAATCAAAGGCATGGGCGGAGCCATGGACTTAGTTGCGGGTGCAGATAATATCATTGTCACTATGACCCACGCTTCTAAACACGGCGTATCAAAGTTACTGAGTAACTGCACTCTGCCGCTAACAGGTAAAGGCTGTATTAAAAAAGTATTAACTGATTTAGCCTTTATTGAAATTAGGGATGGTAAGTTTCATTTGCTTGAACGAGCCCCGGGTGTATCAGTAGAAGAAATAATTAAGTTAACAGATGGTGAACTTGTTGTTAGCGGTGAGATAGCAGAAATGAAATTATAATTCAGTACAATTTTGTAACCAAAGAATAAAGTCCACTTTGTACGATTATAAGTACGAAGTGAATTTTCAGTTAAACTCATAAAGGCAATAGTTATCAATCTGTTGCCTTTTTCGTTACCTACCGTACATAGCATAAAACCTTAACTACCTAGCAGTAATAGTCGCTAAAATCTAGCCACTCGGCCCATTTAACTTGCACTTTGGTTACAATTACGTGATAATTAATTTTGACAAAGAAAAGGCAAAACACGCGAAAACGTGTTACGCAAAACCACCGGTCTAAGGACATATTTGCTTTATAGCAAGTTAATCTATGACAGCGGAGTCACCTCGTTAACAGGTACATCCCGTGGTTTTTTCTTTTATTAACTCAATTAATTAAGGTTTATAAAATGAAAAAATTATTAATAGCTTCAACCATCACTGTTTTAACATTAGCGTCTGCTGTAACAACACCAACGGCACAAGCTGCGGACATTGCGACAAGTTTATGTCAGTACGTAGCATCCGATGACAAGAAACGCATGCGTTCATTTTTAAAGACGAATAAATTAAAGATTCGTCGTATCTTCAACGGTATTCAGTGTAATGGTAAAAACTTATTAGAGTTTGCATCGACTTCAGGATCAGTAAAAACAGGCTCTTTGATGATTTCAAAATTACCAAAGAAAGTTGTTTCGGCTAACCTAACATTCCTTCAAACTGGATCGCAACCATTGATAGACGCTGCCAACGCTCGCGTTAGCAGTTAAAATTATTTTAAAGTAGACGTTAATACCTTTTAGCAATAAAAACGGATGAGTAAAAGCAATACTATTTAATAATTCTATGTCATTTAAAAAGCCAGCTTAGCTGGCTTTTTTTTGCTCTAAGATAAAGTCAGTCCTTCTATAATATTGTTGATATTCCCTAGCGAAGTAAATAAAAAGCACTTACACTTAATAGCAAGTTGGTTAAGCAATAACTGTTGTGCAAGTAGTTAAAAATTATAACAAAAATAACTGATTCTCTATGACACTAAAAAGAAATTACCTTGAGAGTAAAAATGCGCTGGTGTTAACCGGTGGTGGTGCCCGTGCTGCTTATCAAGTTGGGGTATTATCAGCCATAGCAAAGTTCATCCCAAGAAACCATGGCATTCCCTTTCCTATTCTTTCTGGCACCTCTGCTGGTGCTATTAATACCACCTCACTCGCCTGTTATGCTTCCTGCTTTCATTTAGGGGTAAAGAAACTAGAGTGGGCTTGGAAAAACTTCAATATATCAAGTATCTATTATAGTGACCCTGTTAGGGTTTTTAGTCACATAAGCCAAGGTATGTTATCGAGTTTTCAAGCGGATTATGCCAATAAAAAACCCCACTGTTTACTCAATAATGCACCACTAAGAGAATTGCTTGACCAGATACTCGATTTTAACCGTATAGATAATAATATTGCCCGAGGTTATTTATCTGCGGTATCCATTACCGCATCAAGTTATAGTAACGGTGACTCCATTAGCTTTTATCAATCTGATGGGATGGCACAACCTTGGTCACGCGTTAAAAGGCGCGGCGAATTATGCCAATTAAACACTGAACACTTAATGGCTTCAGCTGCTATCCCTATGGTGTTTCCCTCAGTAAAAATTAAGAATCAGCATTTTGGTGATGGCTCAGTGCATCAACTATCGCCTTTAAGCCCAGCAATTCATTTAGGGGCAAAGAAAATATTTGTTATTGGTGTAGATCAACCCAAAGAGCCGTTACACCCAAGAGAAAATAATCCCCATCCACCCAGTTCGGCAACAATTGCTGGTCATTTACTGGACTCAATATTTGCTGATACCATGCACAGCGATCTCGAACGCATGGCCCGTATTAACTCCACCCTCAAATTAATATCAGCCAAAAATAGAAAGGCAAACGAAGGGTTACAGCATATCGAAAGTTTTGTCATAAATCCAAGTCATGATTTTAATGCTATTGCAGCCCAGTATTATTACGATTTGCCCTTATCTATTCGTATACTTTTACGCGGAGTTGGCATAGCTAATGACTCAGAGTCGAGTATTCTCAGTTATTTACTCTTTGAGAAGAATTTTTGTAGTGAATTGATAAGACTAGGCTTCGCTGATGCCATGGAACAAGAGCAAGCCATTAAAGCCTTTCTAGAAATTTAATGGGACTTACAGTGATTTTGGCTTAAAGGCTTAGCTCTTTTCTGCCAAGCCTACTATTTACTTCTTATTTAATGAACCGCCCCAATATTAAAAGCACAGTGTTTTGCGTAGTCCTTGCTGAACTCTTGTATAACTATTGCTTAGCTATTTCTTAACACTTGCAAAATTAGCTCCTTTAATAAATTAACCACCTTCTTGTAAATAACGCTCAACACGTTCCACTCGGCGCGGCTTTCCTCTAACAACTAGGGTATCTTGATCTTGTAATACCGTATCTAATGCTGGTGACTCTGTTTCTACGTCACCTCGGTGTAAAGCAACAATATGAACACGGCGCTGATCTAGCGCTAAAGAAGCAAGTGATTTACCGCGAGCAAAAGAGTTGTTATTGATCTGTATTGCATGGGCGAATTCAATCCGGTCAATAGCCTCTGGACTCATATCTGTTTGTTCGCCCTGAAAAAAACCATGCAGATGATTGTAGTGATTTTTACGCTCTTTTTGCACTCGGCGCATAATTCGAGAAAACGGTACCCCGGATAATGACAGGACTTGAGAAACCAACATCAAACTGCCTTCTAAACTTTCCGGTACAACTTCATTGGCTCCTGCCGCTTGTAATGCGTCGAGTTGGTCATCATTACGTGTTCTGACTAAAATAGGTACATCAGCATTCATACTTCTGACTTTTTGAATTACCTCAATCGATTGTTTATCATTACCAAAAGCAATAACCACCAGCTTAGCTTCGGCTAAATTAGCGGCATTGAGTACCTCTGTTTGACGACATGAACCAAATAGTACTTTTTCACCGGCTTCTCGAGCTTTTTGTGTGCGCAATGGATCAACATCGATAGCGACAAAATCAATTTTATCTTGTTTTAAGAAGCGACTTACTGTTTGACCAATGCGACCAAAACCACAAATAATGACGTGATTTTCCAACACTTTATTTTCAGGTAATTGTGATAAATCTAAGGTCTCCGCAGTCTTTTCTTGGCTTAAAAATAGCGCCCAAGATCGGGCATTGTTAATCATATAAGGGGTGATCGCCATACTAAGCACACCTGCACCGAGCAGCATAGAAGCAACATCAAGTGGTAATACCTGACTTTGACTGGCTAAAGCAATCAATACAAAGCCAAATTCGCCCATTTGCGCCAGCATTAGCCCAGATGCCCAAGCATCTTTACTTGACTGCCCAGCTTTGACTGCCAGCGTTTTAATAACCATAACTTTAACCAACATAAAGCAGAACATCAAACTGACTAAACTTAAAGGCGAAGATAATAATAAGTTAACATCAAGTTTCATGCCGACGGTAATAAAAAACAGGCCTAACAGAATATCACGGTAAGGTCTGATATCAGCTTCAAGTTGATGTTTATATTCACTTTCTCCTAGCATCATACCAGCAAGAAAAGCGCCTAATGCCATTGATAAGCCAAACCATTGGGTGAAAGCGGCCGCCAACAGGGTTACTAATAAGGTGGTTAAAACAAAGAGCTCATCGGTACGAACTTGCGCAATGATATTAAAGACTTTTGGTAGTAACCATTTACCGACAAATAATAATAAGGTAACAACCACTACACCTTTCACCATAGCCAGCATTAACGCCCAAACCATGGTGCTCTGACTATCTAATGCCAACATAGGAATAATTATTAATAGCGGGACAACGGCAACATCTTGAAAAAGTAAAATGGCGACGGAAAGCTGCCCAGACTTTCGCTTCATGGCGCCACTCTCACTTAACTGCCTGATGACTATAGCCGTTGAAGAAAGCGCTAGTATTCCACCAACGACAAAAGCCGCAGAGAAACTTAAACCAAAAAACACTCCGGCAACCATGAAGACAAGCAGAGAAATAGCAACTTGTAAACTGCCTACCGAGACCACTAAATGACGCATGGCCATTAGCCTAGGCAATGAGAATTCAAGCCCTAAGGTAAAGAGTAAAAAAACAATACCTAGCTCAGCAAAGTGATCGTAATCAACTTGATCATTCGCAATGTTTAAGCCATGTTGACCAACGATCATGCCAGCGACTAAATAAGCTAATATCGCTGGTAACTTCAATCGACGAAATAGCCATACCACGAAGACAGCACAGGTTAATATCGCAAGAATTTCAAAATAACCGCTCACACAACTTCCTTTATTTTGCTTTGTTAATTTCTAAGTATGAGCAATAGCTCAAAACTTGAGGTTATTTGCCAAGCGGCAATAACCTGCCATCTCAGTGATCATTCAAGGCAAAATAACGACTTGCCATAATTATAGTTTACCTAGCCTTAAAGTATTTTAACAACAAAAAAAACTATATTTCAATTAGTTAAAGTACGCTATTACATTAATAACCTATCTTTGCTCTAAAAAGTACCCGTATTGAAAAAAATGGTACATTTTTTGCTTTTATCTGTGTAGTGAAAAATAACGTCAAAATATACTCTTTGAGCAATTAAGTTTTATCAATTGACGTTAATAGATAAAGTTAATGAGGTTGTTGTATGCAAACACTAAACGTACTTGATAATAGATTCTCACCGTTCAATACCTATAGTACATTGAGAACTGATGCGCATGTTGCTGGAACTTTTACTAATACTGTTTTCGATAAGCGTCAGATCTTAGCCTTTATGACGCAATTACAAACCACACTCGATATAGATAAGCTATTAAATATTTTTGCGGTAGAAGCGGCACGCTACGTTGATTTTTCTGGGCTTTACTTTAAAAGCCAGAGCGTTAACAAGACGTTACCTGGTAGCAGAAAAGCAAAAAAAGAACGTCGTTTTGATTTGACAATTACCGATGATTTTATAGGTACCCTTAGTTACGGCATCAATAGCCCTATCAGTTTAACTAACTATAAAGTTTTACAACAACTGCACTTATGTTTATTACACCCGCTTAGAAATGCCATTGCTTACCATGCGGCTATGCAACTTGCCATGCAAGATGCATTAACAGGGCTAGGAAATCGCCGTTATTTTGATGAGCAATTAAAGCGTTCTATGCATAATGCTAATCGCCATCATAGTTTGGTGGGTTTAGTCTTAGGTGACTTAGATAAATTTAAAGCGATTAATGATGCTTATGGCCATGTAACTGGCGATTTAGTGTTGCGAGAATTTGCCAATGTGCTGCGCCAGTGTACTCGAAACTCAGACAGTATATTTAGATTTGGTGGCGATGAATTTGCCATTATCGTCGAGAATGCTGACGAGACTGCTTTAGCCATAATTGAAAATAGAATAAATTTAGCATTAACAACGAACGTATTGTTAAGTAAATACCAACTAGGTTGCAGTATAGGTACTACTTTTATGAATAGAGTTGATAATGAAATGAGTTTCTTTGAACGCGCAGATGAAATTTTATACCGCAGTAAAATGCAAGCGGCTGCGCACTTAAGCGTGGTATAGCTTGAAGTCAACCGTCGATAAACGGATTAGACTCTAACTATTTTCAGCCTTTAGCGCCTTAAATGCCACTTTACGTTCATTCGGAGTGGCATTTACTAATAGCCGACAAAAGCGAACCGCTTGGGCAAATGATTTTTCATCGACAGTAATTCCATCAACATTGGCCTTACTTAAGTATTGTAAAACAGCGGTAAAATAGACTTCATCTAAGAAGAACACCTTAGCGTAGTGAGTAATCGCATCCGCTAATGAGGGATACAAGACACCATCAAAACTAAAGGTTGCGCCTTCATCCAATTCAACATCAACCTCATCAAGCTCAATACCATTAGCCACCAATGGCCAACCTAAATAGTTGACTCTCTCCTTGGCAACTTCATACATAAACCAAGCACTTCGGGCAAAACCGGCAAAGTTGCCTTGCTCAAAACCACTGTTCGCTAATTCTTGCTCTGTCCAATTAATACCGATAGCAAGGTCTTTTGCGTAGCGTTTTAATAACTGGCGCTTTACTTGCTCTTTAACTGCCCAAATGGAATTTTCATCGGCTTTGCTGGCAAGCTGTTGACACTCTCGGCACGTTGGCACAGATATCATGGGATGAGGGCATGAGCGTAACAAGTAGTTGTTACGCTCATTAGTAACAATTTTACTCTCGGCAGGAACAATAAAACTTACTTGGCTAGGCTCACCACAAAACCAACAGCAGTGCCTTTTATTAAAAGGGGTTTCAGTAATGATTACTGCTACTGGCTCTGCTGTGTGTACTGATATTTCAGCTACAAGGGGTGCTACCATATTGGTTTCACTACCAGTTTTACTCATTGACTATGAGTGAGCCGTTCAACAAGGTTCTAGCGCTTTCTTTTAATTTTACTATTGTACTTGCTGTTAGTTTGCTCAGCTTTATTTTTCTGCTTTGCTTTACCTTTAACATCTTTTTTAGCTAAGTTTTGATTTTTTTCTTGAGTAGCACGATATCGATTCTTACTTTCACGCTTAACCGTTGCTTCTTGATAAGCTTCATTTTCTTGGTGATTAAACTCGTAACCTGGCACCACAATACGTTCAAATCGGCGACCGATAAGTTCTTCAATGTTTCCTAAAAAGCGCTCATCTTTCGGGCTTACTAAAGAAATTGCCGTACCTGACTTACCTGCTCTGCCCGTACGACCAACACGATGAACGTAATCTTCGGCAAGGAACGGTAAATGAAAGTTAACAACATAGCCAAGGTCTTCTATATCTAAGCCACGAGCAGCAACATCGGTTGCCACTAATACGCGTACCTTACCTTCTTTAAATTGCTCTAAGGCTTTATTTCTTGCGCCCTGAGTTTTATCGCCATGACATAACGCGGCTTTAATACCGTCCAATTTAAGCTCTTTTGCTAAGAGATTAGCACTTTCTTTGGTACCAGCAAAAACAAGCACTTGTTGCCAGTTGTTGACGCCAATTAACTCAGAAAGTAATTCACGTTTACGCGCTTCACTTACCCAATATACTGATTGCTTTATTTTACCTGAAGTGGTGTTTTCTCTAGAAACGCTAATAGTTTTTGGCGTTTTTAACAATTGATTGGCTAATGTTTTTACCCGATCAGAGAAAGTCGCTGAAAACATTAACGTTTGGTGTTTATGTTTAATTGCTAAAAGTAACTTTTCTATGTCGGTTAAAAAACCCATGTCTAGCATGCGATCAGCTTCATCAAGTACTAGAAATTTAACTTGCGATAAATCAACATTGTGCGAGGCTAAGTGCTCTAACAGACGACCTGGCGTTGCCACTAACACATCAAGACCTTGCTTAAGCATATTAGTTTGTGAGGCCATTTTACCGCCACCATAAACCACACCTGTTTTTACTGGCAGGTATTGACTGAACTGCTTAATATTATCGTTAACTTGTTTAGCAAGCTCACGGGTTGGTGTTAGTATCAAGGCACGAATCCCCTGACCTGAAGCACTTTTTTCATTGCCAGCAGTAGTTGAACTGTGCGCCGCATGGTTGGCTTTAGCAATCGCATCTAAAATCGGTAAACTAAAAGCAGCAGTTTTTCCGGTACCAGTTTGTGCGCTCGCTAAAAGGTCAGTACCTCGGCGAATAACCGGAATTGCTTCTTGTTGAATTGGGGTTAAATTCTTATAACCACAGGCCTTAACCGCTTTTAATAAATCCGCTGATAAGCCAATTGCATCAACACTCATATGTCACCTAAACCCTAAAATAAACGCGTAAAAAACTGAAATAGTATAATTGGGCGGGATTATAATACAAATTGTTGTTAAAAGCAGAACTAGTCTTGATTAATTAGCTTTCTGGCTTATTTGTCAAATTAAGGGCCTTGTTGTTGGGTAAGTAATAGCTTTCAACAAAAGAAAAAGCCCCAACAAGCAGCCATCAATGATTTTAAAGAGGTGAAGCAGTTGTGCATTTAGAGTCATAACAACAGCTATCACAGGTTATGTGATTCTTAAGCTTGATGTCGAAAAATTCAGAATCAATATTGGTTCTACAGCTAATCGTTATATGGTTAACTGTAGAACAGTGAAGTTACTAAATTACCAGTACTGTACTCATTCTTGCTAATTATTAGTAATAGGGGCGGCAACGCCAGCGGCAACATAAGGAATGACGCGCTCTATAACTCCGGCGATATCTAACTTGTTATCAAAATCATTTTGAGCAATATCAATCAAGGCTTCACTTGAAGACATAGTAAAAACAATAGTGCCCATGGTGAAGTGTAAACGCCAAAACATTTCTTCAGTTGTTAATTCTGGGTAAGCTATTTTTACCGCTTTGGTGAAATTGGTGAACACATTAGGATACTGGGTTGTTAAGAACCAGCGTAAAAAGCCCTGACTGTCCGTGTACCCGCGGCCTAATAACTGCAAAAAGGTGCTGGTACCGTTTTCTTTAAACTCATTAAGCTTAAGTAACGGATCGATAAAGGCGTAAAATACCTCATGCAAAGTCGGCTTTTGCTCTGCTTGGCAAATTAATGACAGTGCTGACTCTAATTGTGGAGATAATTCATCCATATAACGAGACATCACCGCTTTGATTAACTCTTTTTTAGAGCCAAAATGATAATTCACCGCCGCTAAATTTACATTAGCTTGGCTGGTAATTTCTCTTAAAGAGGTACCATTAAAACCTTTATCGGCAAAAAGTACATCGGCGGCATCTAATATTTTATTTTTGGTACTCATACTTCCACTTCTAACTGCTTGCTGTTTAGCTTATTTAATACTAATAGCATTAAATATAAACAGCTAGTTTAAACACCCGTTTAAAATAGCGTATTCTTTGTAAATAGGTCAAGCTTTTATAAATGACGATATTATAAATATTTAAAATGTAGCGAACAAGAGCACTCTATTACAAAACGTTACCTAATCTATACAGTAAAACACAGGCGGAGCATTTATCATTAACTCAGTTTCAAACAAGCAGTGATTTAACCAGTCGCTGCAGACCTTGACTCCCTTTTATACCATTGTTTTTGTTTATTATTGTTTTATATTTCTACCCTGTTTCATGTTGTAGTTTGCTCATTCATTTGAATGAGCATTTTTTTTGCCTGCAATTCAACCTTCCCAGCCCTAAGTAACTATTTCCCTTATAAACTTTGTATCAAGCAAACATTTTTATATACTAGCGCCACCTAATAACTTATCTAATAACGATTATAAAAATGATACAGATTAAGAAAACATTCAAGTTTACCGGTCTTGCTTTAATTATTGCCGCTTCTTTAACCGCGTGTAATCAAGGCTCTAGTCAACAAGCCTCCGCAGAACAAGCGACTACGGCCACAACTCAAACAGCACTAACCTCAGCCGACGCGCAAAAATTCTTAGATGATGTTGCTAAAGAAATGGTTGTTATGAACCTAGAAGGTTCACGTGCAGCATGGATATATGCTAACTTCATCACTGAAGATACTGCTGCCTTAGCTGCAGATGCCGATCAAAAATCCACTGATGCTGGTGTTAGATACGCCATGAAAGCAGCTACTTTTGATAAGGTAGCGGTTAACGACATACAACGTCGTCAATTAAACATTTTAAAACAAAGCTTAGTTATGCCTGCACCACAAGACTCAGCGAAGTCTGCTGAACTTGCCAACATTGGCGCTAAGCTTGGCAGCATGTATGGCACAGGTAGCTATACCACCAAAGCAGGTGAGAAACTTAGTTTAGGTGATATGACCGCTAAGATGGCTAATTCTCGTGATTACGATGAATTACTTGAGCTGTGGTCAGGCTGGCGTGAAATTAGTCCAGAAATGAAACCACTTTATACCCGCCAAGCAGAGCTTGCCAATGAAGGTGCGAAAGGCCTGGGTTATAAAGACTTAGGTGCTATGTGGCGTTCAAATTATGATATGCCTGCCGATGAGTTTGCTAAAGAACTAGACAGACTTTGGGGACAAGTTAAGCCTTTATATGATGACTTACATTGTTATGTAAGAACTGAGTTAGGTGAAACGTACGGTACTGATAAAGTAGCCCAAGACAAACCTATTCCAGCGCATTTATTAGGTAATATGTGGGCCCAATCTTGGGGCAACATATATGATTTAGTTGCGCCTGAAGATGCCGATCCTGGTTATGATATTACCAAACAATTAGCCATTCATAATTATGATGAAGTAGACATGGTTCGAGGTGCGGAGAAATTCTTTACTTCACTAGGTTTTGACGCTTTACCAGAGACTTTTTATAGCCGTTCATTATTTACTAAACCGGCTGATAGAGACGTAGCTTGTCACGCCAGCGCATGGGACCTTGATGCTAAAGACGATATTCGCATCAAGATGTGTATCCAAAAAACCGGTGAAGAGTTCAATGTTATCCACCATGAGTTAGGGCACAATTTCTACCAACGTGCTTATAAAGACCAACCGGTATTCTTCCAAAACAGTGCCAATGACGGCTTCCATGAAGCTATCGGTGATACGATTGCTTTATCTGTTACCCCTAAATACTTAAAAGAAATTGGTTTAATCGATACCATTCCTGACGAATCAAAAGACATTGGTTTATTAATGAAGCAAGCCCTTGATAAAATTGCTTTTATTCCCTTTGGCTTGATGGTTGATCAATGGCGTTGGAAAGTTTACTCAGGTGAAATCATCCCTGAAAACTACAACACTTCATGGTGGGAATTACGTGAGAAGTATCAAGGTGTAGCAGCTCCTATTGATCGTGATGCTAATGCCTTCGATCCCGGTGCTAAATACCACGTACCCGGTGGTGTTCCGTATAGCCGTTATTTCTTAGCACACATTCAACAATTTGAATTCCATCGTGCTTTATGTGAAATTTCAGGTAATACTGACCCAATTCACCGCTGTTCAATTTACAACTCAAAAGAAGCCGGTGCTGCACTTAATACCATGCTAGAAATGGGTTCAAGCCAACCGTGGCAACAAGCTTACAAGGTTATTACTGGCAATGAGCAAATGGACGCTAGTGCTATTTTAGATTACTTCGCACCATTACACGTTTGGTTGAAAAATAAAAACCAAGGTAAACAATGTGGTTTTTAAGGCTTAAGCATTAAAAGATTAATTGTTGACTAATAGCTACTGATTAACCTTGTGCAATTAAATAAGGTTAATCTAAACCAGCTTTACTTAAGAAAAGTAGTCTAAACATGAGCCACTAAAAAGCCCCGTTACCTTAGGTATTAACCTTTAGATAACGGGGCTTTTTTAATGCGTTTAATTTAGCTTTATAGCGTAACTAACGCGTTAGAAGTTAGCTCATATGTACTAACATATGACTCGGCTTCTCAAGGAATGATTTCCATAGATTACAAAAACGGGCAATAGTACCACCATCAATAACTCTATGATCGCCAGACCAGCTCACTTGCATAATACTGCGTGCTTCGACTTCACCTTGCTCATTAAAGCGTGGTAATTTTTGTAATTTACCCAAAGCAACGATAGCCACTTCCGGCTTGTTGATAATAGGCGTCGCTACAGTGCCACCTATTGCGCCAATGTTAGAAATGGTGATAGTACCACCTTTCAAGTCTTCACTAGCGACACGACCACTACGGGCATCATTGGTTAAACGCATAATATCGTTAGCTAGCTCTAATATTGATTTAGCTTGTACCTGTTTAATATTAGGTACAAGTAAGCCAACTTTAGAATCAACTGCCATGCCAATATTGTGATCGTCAAAGTAAGTTAGCTCAGTGCAGTCGTCATTCACTTTGGTGTTAACCAAAGGATACTCTTTAATCGCTAATGACATAGCTTTCATAAAGAACGGCATCATGGTTAATTTAATATCTTGCTTGGCGTAAACTTCTTTTAGCTCTGTACGTAAAGCGATAAGCTCTGTAAGGTCAATTTCTTCACAATAAGTAAAGTGCGGAATAGTGCTGACGCTATTTTGCATCGCTGTTGCCATGATCTTTTTAATACCGCGAATGGGCTCAACTCTTGTATTACCAATAACAGTACTGCCTACAACACCAGGTGCAACACATTGACCATTTTGACTATGAGCTAAAACATCATCTTTATAAACGCGGCCTTTTTTGCCACTGCCGGCAACTTGATGGATGTTAATATCAAGCTCACGCGCAACGCGCCTAACCGCAGGGCTGGCTAATGCTTTACCCGTGGCGGTTTTATTAGTGTTATCAACTTTTGCATCATTTATTGTTGATGCTACTGGGCTAACAACTGCTGCTTCTACAGCTGGTGCTTTTGCTTCTGGCTCAGCGGTAACTTCAATGTCATCACTGCTGCTTTCTTCATCTGTAGTCATAGAAAAAAGTGGTGAATGCACTTTGGCTATTTCACCTTGTTTATAATACAGCTTTTGCACAACACCTGAATACATGGCAGGAATTTGTACTAAGGCTTTATCTGTCATTACATCAGCAATTGGCTGATCTTCAACAATAGTTTCACCTTCTTTAACTAACCACTCGACGAGTTCACACTCAACGATACCTTCGCCAATATCAGGTAATATAAAATCAATACTCATGTGCTGTTTCCTGTTAATAGGGAGTTATCGTTAAAAGTTAACGGTCTTTTTAATTGCTTCATATACTTTGAGGTGATCGCTAACATACTCTTTTTCTAACGCTAATGGGTATGGCGTATCTAGTCCACATACTCGAGCAATAGGTGACTCTAAATGTAAGAAACATTCACTTTGAATAGTCGCGGCAATTTCACTAGCAAAACCTGCGGTTAACGGTGCTTCTTGACTGACAAGTAAACGCCCTGTTTTCATCACTGAGTTACTAATGGTGTCGATATCCCAAGGTAAAATAGTACGTAAATCTACCACCTCACAAGAAATACCATCGTTACTGGCCAATTGCGCGGCTTTTTCAATGATTTCCATTTGTGCGCCCCAAGCGAGTAAGGTGATATCAGTGCCCGTTTGTACCACTTCTGCTTTACCTAGTGGTAACTGGTAATCTTCTTCTGGCACTTCTCCAACCGAGGCGCGATATAGGCGCTTAGGTTCAAAAAACACCACCGGGTTATCATCACGAATAGAGGCAAGCAATAAGCCTTTAGCTTGATATGGATTACGAGGAATAACGACCTTTAAACCTGGAGTATGAGCAAAATAAGCTTCTGGTGATTGACTATGGTATAAACCACCGGCAATACCGCCGCCGTATGGAGTACGAATAGTCAGTTTACCGACATTAAATTCATTGCCGGTACGGTAACGAAATTTAGCTGCTTCATTGACGATTTGATCAAAGGCTGGAAATATGTAATCAGCAAATTGAATTTCAGCAATAGCAACACTGCCTTGAGCAGCTAAGCCATTGGCAAAACCAATAATGCCCTGCTCTACTAACGGGGTATTGAAACAACGTGCTTTACCATACTTCTCTTGTAAGCCACTAGTGGCACGAAAAACACCGCCAAAATGACCAACATCTTCACCAAAACATACCGTGCGGTCATTGTCCGCCATGGCAATATCAAGTGCGCTATTAATAGCATGTAATAAATTAATTTTCGCCATGATTAGAGTTTCCCTGCCGCTGTAGTTGGGTAAGCTTCATGAGAGTCAGTGTTGATATCACACACTTGGTCAATATAGATTTGCGTCATGATTAAAATTTCCCTGCAGCTGTAGTTGGATAGGCTTCATGAAGATCATTGTTGATAATACACTCATTATCAGTATAAATTTGCGTCATGATTAGAATTTCCCTGCGGTAAACGGATAAGCTTCTGGGTATTTTTTGATGTGAACTTTCACTTCATCTAACTGTGCTTGAAGTTGTGCTGATGGCACATCATAAACATCGGTGATCATGGTATCGATATGCGGCTTGTCTATTTTCTCTGCCACTTTTACTGCCGCTAACACTTGCTCTCTATACTGCTCGTACAAAGCTGTGTCTTGTGCTTCATCCCACCAGTTTTGCTTCAACATCCAGTTTTTCATGCGCAAAATAGGATCATTACTTTGCCATTTAGCTTCTTCTTCTTTTGTTCGATAACCTGATGGATCATCTGAGGTAGAATGTGCGCCAAGACGATAAGACATCGCTTCGATTAATACCGGTTTACTTTCTTTTACCGCATAAGCGCGAGCAATTTGTGTTGCTTTTAGTACCGCTAGAATATCGTTGCCATCAATACGAATGGTTTTAATACCATAGCCAACACCACGCGAAGCAATGCCGTTACCTCTAAACTGCTCTTCAGCAGGAGTCGAAATGGCATAACCATTGTTTCGACAGAAAAAGATAACTGGCGCCTCTTGTACTGCCGCCATATTTAAACCGGCATGGAAGTCGCCTTCTGATGCAGCCCCTTCGCCAAAGTAGCAAATAGTCACAGCATCAAGACCTTGTAATTTTTGCCCATAAGCATAACCAGTCGCTTGTGGAATTTGTGTGGCAAGTGTCGAAGAAACCGTCATACAGTTCAGCGCTTTAGAGCCATAGTGTATTGGCATTTGACGGCCTTTACCTAAATCTTCCGCATTACTAAACAGTTGGTTCATAAAGTTTTCAAGGCTAAAGCCACGATACATTAAGGCACCCTGTTCACGATATTGCATCATGATCATATCTTGCGGCTCTAACCCCGCAGCACCACCAACGCTGGCAGCTTCTTCACCTAAAGCTGTCATGTAAAAGCTTAAACGCCCTTGGCGCTGCGATGCTACCATGCGTTCATCTAATACACGATGAAAGGCTAGCGTCTGATATATTTTTGTCGCTAATGTTTGGTCAATATCAGGTAAATCAGCACCCGGATAGGTGGTGCCGTCTTGATGTAAAATTCTCAATTCAGGAATTTCAACACTGTGGCCATCGATAAAAGTAGGCTGATGCACTACCGGTCCATCATTATAAAGTTCTGTGCTCATAACGTTCTCTTCTTTTTACTCTAACGCGCAAGATATTGCGGCTAAAGTCTGCGAAAGTTGATACCAAGTCGATGATATTAGAAAGCTTAATCAACTTGGTATTAGCTAGGCTTAATTTTTTGTTTTTAGTATAGCTAATTTATACCTATGCCTAAGTAAAGTAAGGCGTGCCATAATAGTCAATTTACTTTACCTTTACGTCAACTGACAATCAATAAACAAAGACAATAAGTTACTATGTGCACAATAGAAAGTGAGCAATATTCTTTACAGTGGGATTAACGTAATGAAGTGGTGGCAATTGATGAAAAAAAGAGTTATTACTAAGTGGGGGGTAATAACTCTTAAATAGCAGAAACCTAGAGCCCTGCTGCTTTAAATGCAGCACTGACAATAGCTTGTGCTTCACTGATGATTTTTTGCAGATGATTATCATCGATAAAACTCTCTGCATAAATTTTATAAATTTCTTCCGTACCTGAAGGACGCGCAGCAAACCAACCATTATCAGTCACTACTTTTATGCCTCCTATGGCAGCACCATTGCCAGGTGCATGGGAGAGTACTTGTATAATTTTATCACCAGCAAGTATGTCGGCACTAACATCATCTATTGAAAGAGCCGTTAATACACGTTTTTGCTCAAATGATGCCACCGCTTCAACTCGACCATAACATGGTTTCCCTAAACTTTTAGCAAGTTCAAGGTAATATAGGTAAGGGTCTTTGCCGGTAACAGCAAGAATTTCTGCGGCTAATAAAGCTAGGATAAAACCATCTTTATCTGTGGTCCAAGTACTGCCATCACGTGCTAAGAAAGAAGCACCTGCACTTTCTTCTCCGCCAAAGGCATAACTTGCATCGGCTAAACCATCAACAAACCACTTAAAACCAACGGGTACTTCTGATAAGGGTAACGACAGCTGGTTAGCAACACGATCAATCAGTGAGCTGGACACTAAAGTCTTGCCTATCTTACAGCTTTTTGGCCAATCTCTATGGGTCATCAAGTAATGAATCGCGACAGCGAGGTAATGATTAGGATTCATCAAACCGCCAGTCGGGGTAACGATACCGTGGCGATCAAAGTCGGGGTCATTACCAACACTGATATCAAAATCATCTTTCATGGCGATTAAGCCAGCCATAGCGTATTTTGAAGAACAGTCCATGCGAATTTTGCCGTCTTTATCTAGTGGCATAAAAGCAAAGCTAGCATCGACAACTTCATTAACTACCTTAATTTTAAGGTCATATTGCTGAGCAATCACCGGCCAATAATCAATGCCTGAGCCGCCAAGCGGGTCAACACCTATAGTTACTCCGGCTTTGGCAATAGCCTGCATATCAATCACTTGGTCAAGTTGGGTAACATAATGATTAATAAAATCTTCTTTAACGAGTAAAGAGGATTGTAATGCCTGCTGGTAAGATAGCTGCTTTATACCCTCTGAGTTAGCGGCAATTAATTCATTAGCACGCTGTTCAATTTTTTTAGTGATGTCACCTTCGGCAGGACCACCATGAGGGGGGTTATATTTAATACCCCCATCGCTAGGTGGATTATGCGAAGGAGTGATCACCAGACCATCGGCAATGTTATTAGCGTCTGATTTATTATGGCAAATAATTAAACGAGAAATAACCGGCGTTGGCGTAAAGCCCTTTCCTGATAATGCGTCACTTTGTATAACAACATTAACACCATTGGCAATAAGTACCGAGATAGCACTAGCAAAAGCCGGCTCAGATAACGCATGAGTATCTTTACCTAAAAAAAGTGGACCATTAATGCCATTATCTTGGCGATACTCAGCGATAGCCTGACAAATAGCAATAATATGCTGTTCATTGAAACTACGCTTGCTGGCACTGCCACGATGACCTGAGGTACCAAAACTAACTTGCTCTGCTGCTAAGCTAACATCTGGAGTCTGGGTAAAGTAGTCACTAACTAGCTGACCAATATTAATTCTATCTTGAGGACGAACAGGTTTACCGGCAAAAGTATCAACACTCATATTTTCTTCTTAATGATTAATGGCAATTAGTTAGAGTCTCTACGCGTTTAGTTAGAGTAACTCACGAATTTTCTCAACATCAATATCACTATAACCTAATGAAATTGACGCTTTAGTTAACATCATTTTTTTACGTGTGGTGTTAGAGTTAGTAATAACCCAAAAAGGACTTTCCGGTATTTGGCGAGGTTTAGTACTGCTACCACTTTCTGCTAATTTATTTTCACTGTTAGCAAAATACAAGCGATCACGGCCACTGATCTCAGTGACTACGCCAAACTGCTCAGGATGCGCACGATATAACGCCGCAAGGATTAATAAAAACCGACCGACAGCGCCACGTTGCATGGCTAGCTCTTCTTTATTAATAAAGTTAAACACAGTTTCATGACTCTCAGCCACTGCTTTAACAAGCTTAACCGCCTCTGGCTTTATAATTCCCGCAGTTTTAATACTCACTACAGGCTGGTCGACTTTAAGGGAGACTTCGACCTTATCTGAAATTTCATTAACGGTAACAGCTTCAACAACGGTTGCTGAGTCTTTAGCTTCTAAACCAAAATTTAGCAAACGGCGTAAAATGGCAGAAGCACTTTCACCAATATATTGGGTATTCGTGGCAATGTATTGATAAAGTTCTTCATCTATTTCGATGTTTTTCATTGTTACCCTTAACTTAAAGAATTCGGGCAGATTATATAGGGAAATGGCGGATGGTTGAACTGATTTATACCCATTACCATTCAAAGTGCAGGATTTCAGTGGGAATTAGCATGACTTTAGACAAGATAACTAATTTATGCATAGTTATTCTATTCTATGCTTTGATTATTTACCGCAGTATAAAGCCATGTTAAACCCATCGAAGAAGGGCTTAACATGGCTATCCTTAAAACGAATTTCACCACATCACATCGAAATAAAATTACCCCGCACTCTGGAACATGCGTCTTGACTGGTAACGGGTATCCTTGCAAATAGTCGTTAAAAACATGACAATATCGTCATTAATGGACAAATAAAAACTAAGTCAAACATGATAAAACAGCACGCAATACTTAACTATAAACAAACAGGTACTGGCGAACATCTTGTACTTATCCATGGTTTATTTGGTAGCTTAGAAAATCTCAATATGGTGGCAAAATCATTAAGTAACAATTTTTGTGTTACTAGTGTTGACGTAAGAAATCATGGTAATTCGTTTCATGCAAGCTCCATGGAATACCCTGAATTAGCACAAGACATTATCAATTTATTAGACCATTTAAACATTTATACTTGTCTATTACTTGGACATTCTATGGGAGGGAAAATAGCCATTCAAGTCGCTATAGAACAGCCTCAACGAATTAAAAAATTACTTATCGCTGATATTGCGCCGGTTAGTTACCCGCCACATCATTTAGAGATAATAAAGGGTTTGCAAGCAATCGATTTATCCAAGGTGATGAAGCGAAAGGATGCTGATGAGCAACTTGCGCCCTTTGTCGAAAACCTAGGTGTTAGACAATTTTTATTGCGTAATTTAGCACTCGATAGCCAAGGTGAATTCAGCTTCAGATGTAGCCTTAGCAACATTAGTTTATGCTACCCACAAATAATGAAAGCCAATGAATTAGCGGCCAACCAAGCCGCTTATAACGGACCAACATTGTTTATCAAGGGTGGTAAATCAGATTATATTTTACCTGAGCATAGAGCAGCTATTGCAAAGTTATTACCTAACAGTAAAGCAAAAATAATCCAAGGTGCTGGTCATTGGCTGCATGCTGAGAAAACCCTAGCCTTTAACAAGATTGTTGTCGACTTTATCAAGAGTTAACGGCTGGTAAATATTTATAAAAACACAAGTTCCCCCCGTCGACTTGACTATCATTGATGAAGATCAAAATTCTTAGTGCCAACACACGCTATTGTTGTTATTTTCTGAGCTTATTTAGCCATTAGTCATAAATGCTAATGGTATGGCGGAGATGATATGTTATAATCCCGCCAATTTTTTGGCCTTAATGTTTTTGGCCTTAGTGTATAAGAAACAATCAACCACTATGCTAGTAGAACATTTTGAGCTTATTGAGGCCATCGGCCTGAATTTATTTTTCCTTTTTATCTTTGGTTTTATCGGCTTATCTATTCATGGTGTGATGAATGAAAACGATGTGCCAAAAATGGGTAAAATGGTGGTATACACTGTTTTATTTGCCGGCTGTGCCGGTTTTATTGCTAAGGCTATTATCCAGTTTATCTGGGAAAGCCAGGGTGTGGGTTAACTCATGGCAAAAGAAATATCCGATTTAACCACTATTGACTTATTCAATAATGAAAAACGCCCTGGACGCCCAAAAACGAACCCAAACTCTCGTAGCGTACAAATAAAGATAAATAAGCGAAATCAAGTTAAACGTGATAAAAACAATGGCTTAAAACGCGTTGAGTTTAAGGTTCATCACAGTTTATTCGAACAATTAGAGCAATTAGCTGAAACTCAACAAGTGAGTCGAAGTGAATTAATAGAGGCGCTGCTAATAGAGTCGTTAGCCGCACACGTTAAGTAATTTTTAAGAAAGCATCTATAAGGTAAAATTTCATGGCAATCGTAGGTTTATTCTTCGGCAGTGATACCGGTAATACTGAAGCAATTGGAAAAATGATCCAGAAAAAACTTGGCAAGCAAATGGTTGATGTGAAAGACATTGCCAAAAGCACTAAAGAGGAAATCGCTGAGTTTGATCTACTGATTTTAGGCATCCCTACTTGGTACTATGGTGAAAACCAATGTGATTGGGATGACTTTTTACCTGATTTAGAAGAAATTGATTTCACTGACAAATTAGTTGCCATCTATGGTTTAGGCGACCAAGAAGATTACGCCGAATACTTCTGTGATGCGATGGAGCCATTGCGTGACATCGTTGAAAGCAAAGGTGCTATCGTTGTTGGTAATTGGTCAACCGAAGGTTATGAATTTGAAGCTTCTAAAGCGCTTGTTGATGAAAATACATTTATCGGCTTATGTATTGACGAAGACAGACAAAGTGAATTAACAGAAGAGCGTGTTGATAAATGGCTCGTGCAATTAAATGATGAAATGTGTTTAGCTGAATTTTCCGAATAACCTTATTTCATTCATGGATATAATAGAAAAAAGCCCATTAATTGGGCTTTTTTTTTAGCTTTTTCAAGCAAATCTAAAAATATCATCAAAGAATAAAACTAAAGCTTTTCTCTTTATCGATAACCCCCTATAATTTTGATATTACATTACTTAATCACTTTAGAGACTTAATATGGCTGAACAAAACGAAGAACTTAAAAGAGCTGGATTAAAAATCACCCTGCCTAGAATTAAAATACTAAGTATTCTTCAACAGCCAAATAATCAGCACATCAGTGCTGAAGATGTGTATAAAATATTACTAGGGCAAAATGAAGAAATTGGCTTAGCTACTGTATACCGAGTATTAAACCAATTTGATGATGCTGGTATCGTTACCCGTCACCATTTTGAAGGTGGTAAGTCAGTCTTTGAATTAGCCCATAAAGCACATCATGATCATTTGGTTTGTTTGAAATGTGGTAAAGTGGTCGAGTTTGAAGATAATGTCATTGAAGAAAGACAAAAAGATATTGCCGTAGCTAACAAGATCAAGCTAACTAATCATAGCTTATATCTATACGGTGAATGTGAAGATCAAGAGGCTTGTGAGTCGTACAGAAAAAAACATCAATAAAAGACATTACTAGTTCAGGTAACTTTACTTACCTAGTTACCCAAACATAAAAACGCTGCGATATCACTATCACAGCGTTTTTTGTTGTCGATATTTTGCTTATTGAAATCTGTCGTTAAGGTCAGATCAGGCTTTTTTCAAGTAAGCTGATACTAGAACTATGCGAGTGCCGTTTACTTTCCCTTCGATGTGTTCAGGGTTATCCGTTAGCGTAATACCGCGTACTAAGGTGCCTTGTTTGGCAGTAAAGTTTGCCCCTTTAACTTTTAAATCTTTAATTAGTGTCACATTATCACCGTCTTGTAATTCTGCACCATTACTATCTCGGGTTGGTCCATTACTACGCTCCGCTGCTATACCCTGCTCTGCCCAGGTTTTAACTTCATCTTCCAAGTAAATCATCTCTAAGGCGTCTTGTGCCCAACTTTCTGTAGAGAGTTTGTGTAACATGCGATATGACATGACTTGTACCACTGGCTCTTGATTCCACATACTGTCATTCAAACAGCGCCAATGGTTTAGATCTAACTCGCTTTGACCTTCAATCTGTGACAAGCACTTTTGACAAACATAAATAGATTGCTGAGCACTTAAGTCACTTGTTGGCGGTACAGGATAAACTGCCAGCGTATTGGTACTGGTACAAAGTTCACAGCTATTATTACTACGGGTTTTTAATGCTTGTTCTGCAGGCATAATTTTTCCAAAGATATTCGTTATTTTAATAAGCTAATTATACCCGCATCGCCTTATATTTCTATGAAAAAACTTACTTTAACGGTTAAATCCCCTCGTTTATCGATTACCCCTAGACAATGACTATTCTTCAATGATAAAACTCCCCCATAATTATAAACTACTGAGTAGCAGGCTAAACCATGACCAGCGCAACGACAGCGAATGTATCTTTTTTTCAAAAACTTAAATCGACCAGTTTGGTCAGCCAAATAATCGTCGCAATTATTTTAGCTTGCCTATTAGCAACTCTATCACCAGAATCCGCTAAGACATTCGGCATGCTCGGCAGCTTATTTGTCAGCGCCTTAAAAGCAGTTGCGCCAATTCTTGTGCTGGTATTGGTCACCTCTGCTATCGCTAATCAAAAGCTCGATAGTAGTGCTGAGTTAAAGCCTATCATTGGCTTATATTTCTTAGGAACCCTGAGTGCAGCCTTTATTGCGGTATTATTAAGTTTTGCTTTTCCGACTGAGCTGACCTTAGATTTAGCCGGAGCGAGCGCTAACCCGCCACAAAAATTAACCGAAGTTTTGGCTACGCTGGCTTTTAAAGTGGTTGAGAACCCAATAACAGCTATTGCTACTGGTAATTTTATCGCTGTACTTGCTTGGGGATTGGGCTTAGGATTTTCATTAAAACATGCCAGTGCGTCAAGTAAAGCTATGGTGCATGACTTAAGCGAAGCAATTTCGAGCATTGTTCGTATGGTAATACGCTTTGCACCACTAGGGATATTTGGTTTAGTAGCGAATACTGTTGCCACTACCGGCTTTAGCGCTTTAGGTGAATATAGCCACTTGGTGGTCGTGTTGATTAGCGCTATGTTAATTATTGCCTTGCTGGTTAACCCGCTTATTGTCTTTATTATCACTAAGAAAAACCCTTACCCTTTGGTTTTCACTTGTCTTAGAGAGTCAGGTATTACCGCCTTTTTCACCCGTAGTTCCGCAGCGAATATTCCAGTGAATATGGCCTTATGTAAGAAGTTAGATTTACATGAAGACACCTATTCGGTATCAATTCCATTAGGTGCCACTATCAACATGGCAGGTGCCGCTATTACGATTACCGTACTAACCTTGGCGGCAGCGAATAGTTTAGATATTGAAGTTAGCTTTGCCACGGCAATATTACTGTCAGTGGTTGCCGCTATTTCAGCATGTGGTGCCTCTGGTGTCGCTGGTGGCTCACTATTACTTATTCCATTAGCTTGTGGCTTATTTGGCATCAATAACGATATTGCTATGCAGGTTGTTGCCATTGGTTTTATTATTGGCGTTATTCAAGACTCAGCCGAAACGGCATTAAACAGTTCAACCGATGTGGTGTTTTCAGCAGCAGCTTCGCATCATATAACTAAGTAGCGAACTGCCAGATAAACAAAAGCTGACGCTCATATTAAAAAGGCCGATAATACATTAGTACTATCGGCCTTTTAAAATTCTAATTCTAATTCTAATTCTAATTTTGAACTTAGAAGTTTAGAAAAGTATGGTCAAAGTTTTTGATAAAATCCCGTTGAATAGTTGCTTGCTCATAGACATCGTTTTACCATACTAATTCCAGTTTATAGTGATGCTTTTTTCATTGTCCTTGGCGATAAAAGGCTGACAAATAAAATGCCCCACCGCTGCGACCAACTCATTATCGTAATATAAGAAAGCAATACGCTTACGCTGCCAAGGGGCTATATTTAGCTCTTGTAGTACTTTTTTAACGCTACGGGAATGCTGTCTAAAATCAGGTAAACACTTAGGGTTATGATGACTAAAACGTACCGTGACGCGCTGTTTCTGTTTAGGAAAAATAATAGCTGACGAGCCATTAGCTTTACCGATGTTATGATTGAAAATCAGTTTCCCTAAGTTATCCGGTAAAGTGACTGCAGTGTTGTCTTCGGACAGAGCAACTGACGTTTGCCAATCACTTAAGTCTTGATAATCTGGTGTTAAGTAAAGCGCACCTTTAAAGCGGCGAAAAACCTGCCCAGACACGTTAATTTGTGGACTTTTATCATCAGCTGCCTGTAACTGTTGCCTAACTTGGTTCAGCTGTTCAGTACTTGGCATCAAGCAAGCATGCTGCGCCATAAAATAGCGAATTAGATTATTAAAACGGGCTATTGATAATGACTGCAAGCGATCAATATGTAAGCTGTCTTCACTGGCACTACATACGCTTAAATCTTGCTCGGCAAGTTCATCCAATAACTCTTGTCCAGCTAAACAATGGCTGGCACTGCGATTAATGGTGTTACTAATACTGGGCCAACGTGCACGTAAAAGTGGCATGACCTGCTGCCGAATAAAGTTACGATCAAAACAAGTATCAAGATTTGACTCATCCTCAATCCAATTAAGCTGGTGAGCTTGCGCATAAGCTTCTATTTCTTGTCGGGAGATACTCAATAACGGACGAACTAATAAGTGCTGAGCAAGTTGAGTTTGCGCTGACATAGCTGCAAGACCTTTTAAACCTGCACCTCGTTTCAGCGCTAATAAAAAGGTTTCACTCTGATCATCACTATGATGGCCAGTTAACACCAAAGACTTTTGAGCCCTTAATGTTTTCAAAGCATGGTATCTAGCATCACGTGCTAAAGCTTCAAGCGAGTGTTGTGCTTGCGCTTGTACATGCACACTTTTAATAACGAGTTTAACCGAAAGCTTGTCACATTCTTGCTGAGCGAATTGCTGCCAATGCAGGGCATTGTCACTTAAACCATGATTAACATGACAGACTGTTATGTTATTATTGACCAGTTTTTTTTGCTTTAATTGCATTAAAGCGTGTAACAGAACCTGAGAGTCAACACCGCCACTATAGGCAATAACTAACTCAATATTTCCATGTATTTCGAAAAGACTTTTGAGGGTGTTATGAAGGGTTGTTATTATATTATGCATAGTAAAAAACCGGCAGCTATATCCAAGATAATTGAAAATACTGCCGGTTAAGTTGTTTAGCAGTAACCAAATGACATTAATCTGTCATAGCGTTGCTCAATCAGCTCATCTTTACTTAAGCCTTCTAAGTCAGCTAGGTCCTTCTTAAGTGCTTGCTTAAGATGTGCTGCCATAAGATCCATATCGCGATGTGCTCCACCTAATGGCTCTTCAACAATAGTGTTGATTAAATCTAATTCTTTAATGCGAGTAGCAGTAATGCCCATAGCTGCAGCTGCGGTAGGCGCTTTCTCAGCCGTTTTCCATAAGATAGATGCACAACCTTCAGGAGAAATTACTGAGTAAGTTGCATATTGCAGCATGTTTACTCTGTCACCAACACCAATGGCTAAAGCGCCACCTGAGCCACCTTCACCAATTACAGTACAAACGATAGGTACAGTTAAACGTGCCATTACTTTTAAGTTACGGGCAATCGCTTCACTTTGACCACGCTCTTCCGCACCAACACCAGGGTAAGCACCAGGAGTGTCGATAAAAGTGATGATAGGCATATTAAAACGTTCAGCCATTTCCATTAAACGTAGCGCTTTACGGTAACCTTCTGGACGCGGCATACCAAAGTTACGTTTAACTTTCTCAGCGGTTGAGCGGCCTTTTTGATGACCAATAATCATCACAGGTTTGCCATCTAAACGTGCGGTACCACCAACAATGGCACTATCGTTTGCATAAGCGCGATCACCGGCTAATTCATCAAATTCAGTAAAGATACGCGGAATATAATCAAGTGAGTAAGGACGTTGTGGATGACGTGCTACACGTGCAGTTTGCCATGGGTCAAGATTGGCAAATATTTTCTTAGTTTGCTCTTTGTTTTTTTCGCGCAACTGCGTGATTTGCTCTTCTAAATCAAGATCAAGCTCTTGGCCGTTATTAACCAACTCTAGCTCTTCAATTTTTGCATCAAGTTCAGCAATAGGCTGCTCGAAATCTAAAAAGTTTAATGACATGCTTATTTTTACCTAATAAATCTAGTTAATTTTTAAAATAGTTTTTAAACTATGCAAACATATAATATTAATCAATATAGCTTTGTTAATATATTTTGTTGAATAGTAAGTTATTTAAATTCCATGGCGACACAGTCGTCACCAAGCAATGTTTTTAATTCGTATAGCAACATATCGGCTGGCGTTACTCGCCATTGCACGCCTAACTCGAGCATAGCTTGAGCTTCTTCGCGCTGATAAAAAACCCGCACTGGACAGGTACCTTCTTTAAAAGGCGTTAACACCTGAGCAAACTGCTCGATAAAATCATCTGCTATCAAGCTCTTATCGACTTTAACATCAATTGAGCTGAGATAATTTTCACGCGCGGCAGTGACGGTCATTATATCCCGAGCGGTCATTGTATTACCACCTGAATAATCATCAAAGCTGACCTGTCCGCTACAAACCAAAATAGCGTCATTTACTAGCAGTTCAGCGAAGCGATCATAGTCATCAGGAAAGAGTCGAATATCCATTCGGGCACTCTTATCATCCAAGGTCACTAATGCCCAGCGACGCCCGCGCTTATTGACTAACACGCGTACACCAATAACTAAACCAACGGCTACTGCTTGGCTATCACGACCGGTAGGTTGCATCGCAACCAGTCGATTAGAAGAATATTTTTTTATTTCACTCAAGTAACGATTAATTGGATGACCGGTTAAATAAAGACCTAAAGTTTCTTTTTCACCGTCAAGCCAAACTTCTTCCGCCCAAGCTCTTACCTCTTTATAAGATTGTCTAGAGTCTGTTTGTTCATCATTGATCAAACCAAATAAATCATTTTGTCCTAATGATTCCGCCTTGGCATGCTGCTCTGCGGCTTTAATCGCTTCAGGCAGGCTTTCAAAGAGTGCCGCACGGTTAGCGCCCTGCTCGGTGACAATACCTTTTTGATATTTCGGCCCTAAGCTATCCATAGCGCCCGATTTAATTAATTTTTGCAGTACGCGCTTATTAGTTTTCTTCAAATCAAGACGAGCACAGAAATCAAATAGGTCGGTAAAAGGACCTCCTGCTGTGCGTGCGGCAATAATGGCTTCAATAGGGCCTTCACCGACACCTTTAACGGCACCTATGCCATAAACAATTTGATCTTCTTCATTGACGGTAAATTTATACTGCCCAGCATTTACATCAGGTGGTAATAAGTCGATATCCATATTGCTACATTCATCAACTAAAGTAACAATCTTCTCAGTATTATCCATATCCGCTGACATAACCGCAGCTAGAAAAGGTCCCGGAAAATGGGTTTTCATCCACAATGTTTGATAGGAAACTAAGGCATAAGCGGCAGAATGAGACTTGTTAAAACCATAACCAGCAAACTTCTCTACTAAATCGAAGATTTTCATTGCCAGTTCGCCATCAACACCGCGATCTATAGCACCTTTTTCAAAGCCCGCACGCTGCTTGGCCATTTCTTCTGGCTTTTTCTTACCCATGGCACGACGCAACATATCTGCGCCACCAAGTGAATAGCCCGCCAGTACTTGCGCAATTTGCATGACTTGTTCTTGGTACAAAATGATGCCGTAGGTTGGCTCAAGAACGGGTTTTAAATCAAGATGCTGCCAGGTTTCATCTGGATAGCTAACTTCTTCACGACCATGTTTACGCTCGATAAAGTTATCCACCATGCCTGATTGCAATGGCCCAGGGCGAAATAATGCCACCAGAGCGATAATATCTTCAAAACAATCCGGTTTTAGTTTCTCAATTAACGACTTCATGCCGCTAGATTCAAGCTGGAATACGGCCGTGGTTTTCGAGGCAAGTAATACCTTAAAACTGGCTCTATCTTCCAGATCGATTTTAGTGATATCAATAGGCTCTTTGCCAGCTTTAAGCAATTTCACATCAGCCATTTCAATGGCCCATTGCAAGATTGTTAACGTTCTTAGCCCTAAGAAATCGAACTTAACTAAACCCGCATCTTCAACATCATTTTTATCAAACTGGGTAACCGGGTTTTTACCTTCGTCATCACAATAAAGTGGCGCAAAATCTGTGATGGTAGTCGGAGAAATAACCACGCCTCCGGCATGTTTACCAGCATTACGCGTAGTACCTTCCAGAATTCGGCACATATCAATAAGATCTTTGACTTCCGGATCTTGTGCATAAATTTCAGGTAGCTTAGGCTCTTCTTCAAAGGCTTTAGCTAAGGTCATGCCAGGTGTTGGCGGAATAAGCTTTGAAATTCGGTCAACAAAGCCGTATGGATGACCGAGTACACGACCAACATCACGGATAACGGCTTTCGCCGCCATGGTACCAAAGGTGATAATTTGCGAAACCGCATCACGGCCATAAAGCTCGGCCACATGGTCAATAACTTCATCACGTCTGTCCATACAAAAATCGATATCGAAATCTGGCATGGAGACACGTTCAGGGTTTAAGAATCGCTCAAATAACAAGTCATATTCCAAGGGGTCGAGATCGGTAATATCAAGTGAATAAGCAATCAAAGAGCCAGCACCTGAACCACGACCAGGGCCTACGGGTATATTATTATCTTTACTCCACTGGATAAACTCCATAACAATCAGGAAATAACCAGGGAAGCCCATATTATTAACAACTTCAAGCTCTATTTTTAAGCGTTCATCGTAGCGCACTCTAATTTGGGCAAAGTCTTCGGCATTACGATCAAATAGTTGGTCGAGACGTTTTTCCAAACCTTCTTCTGAAACTTTAATAAAGAAATCATTAATCTCCAAACCTTCGGTTGGGAAGTCCGGTAATACATATTCGCCTAGGGTGACGGTGACATTACAGCGCTTCGCTATTTCAACGCTGTTGGTTAGAGCTTCAGGTATGTCACTGAATAGTTCACACATTTCAGCTTCGCTACGCAAATACTGCTGCGTACTGTAACGCTTCGGGCGCCTCTTATCATCAAGGGTAAAGCCGTCATGAATGGCCACGCGAATTTCATGGGCATCAAAGTTTTCAGGTTCGAGGAACATCACTTCATTAGTGGCAACTACCGGCAAGTTTTGCTGCTCTGCCAGTGCTACGGCAAGGTGAATATAGTTTTCTTCATCTTCTCGACCCGTTCTAATTAGCTCAAGAAAAAAACAACGGTCAAAGTGTTGCTGATAAAAGTGAACCATCTCATTAACAAGTTCAGTATTACCTTTTAACAAGGCTTTACCAATATCGCCTTCGCGACCACCTGAAAGTATGATCAAACCTTCTTTATATTCAACTAACCATAATTTATCAATAACAGCCTTGTTTTGTACATGTCCACGCAGGTAGGCTTTAGAGATGAGTTCGGTTATGTTTTTATAGCCAACATTATTGGTAGTAAGTACCACAATGCGTGACAGCTCATCTTCTAGCTCATCACTTTTAACCCAAAAATCACAGCCAATGATCGGCTTGAGACCAGCGTTATGTGCAGCATGGTAATATTTCACTAGGCCGCATAAATTAGTCTGATCAGTTAGGGCTACCGCTGGCATATTAAGCTCAGCAGCTCTAGCGATGATAGGTTTAACCTTCTTTAGACCATCACACATAGAGAAATCACTATGTACACGTAAATGGATAAATTTAGGCGGCACATAAACGCTAGACTCGGTTTCGGTCGAAAGATCAGTCATGATTTCCCCCATGCTATTTGTCATGATAAGTACCTAGCACCCTAGCGACAGGTTTAAAACTTTGTCGATAGCAATCAAGTACACCATGCTCAATGATTTTTTCTAAATGTAACTTGGTTGGATAACCTTTGTGTTTGGCAAAACCATACTCAGGGTGGAGTTTATCTAGGGCGATCATTTCATCATCACGGGCGACTTTAGCAATAATGGAAGCGGCACTTATTTCGGCAACGCGCGCATCACCTTTTACCACAGCTAGGCTAGCTATTTTAGCACTTTGTGCTTGCTCATCACGGCTTGAGCTTAAAAAAGTTGGACAGCGATTACCATCCACTAGCACGAAATCAGGCTCTACGCTAAGCCCTGCTACAGCGCGTTGCATGGCAAGCATGGTAGCGTGCAAAATATTTAAGGTATCTATTTCTTGCGGGTTAGCGCGCCCTAATGACCAAGCAATAGCTTTTTCTTTTATTTCAATAGAAAGTAAAGCGCGCTTCTTTTCAGATAGCTTTTTTGAGTCCTTTAGCCCTTCAATCGGATTATCTGGGTCTAGAATGACTGCCGCAGTAACCACATCACCAACCAATGGACCACGACCAACTTCGTCAACACCAGCAATACAATAGGCGATGGGATACTCAAAATCTGGAAAAGTTTGCTTGCTCGGCATAAATTTAGTCTTATATTATTTATTAATTACTATTGATTGAAATTATTATTCAGCTAAAGGCTTAGTCGATAAAACATCAAGTACTGCTTTGGCTGCTTGCACACTGGCATCACATTTTAGTTGCTGGTGAATGGTAAGGTAGCTGTCATTAAGCTGGCTTTGATCTTGATATAAGCGCTCTTTGATTAACGGCACAATATTGTCAGGGCAAACTTCTTTTTGCAATAACTCCGGAACTAAAGACTTATTTGCTAATAAATTAGGCAGAGAGAACCATTTCAATTTAACCAACCAGCGAGCTAAGAGAAATGTTACTGGGCTGAACTTATAACAAATCACCATGGGTCTTTTTATCAAAGCGGCTTCTAAGGTGACTGTACCCGAGGCTGTTAATAAGCAATCACTGGCTGCCATCACCGCTTGGGTTTGATTGAGGATAACTGTTACCGGCAAGTCTGGGGCAAGCTCAGCTTTAAGGGTATTGAATTGCTCAGTGCGTTGTTCACTGATCATAGGTGCGATAAAAAGTAATTCACTATCTTGGGCGTATAATTGTTTGGCACTTTCAAAAAAGTCACTAAGTAAGCGAGATAATTCCCCACCACGACTACCGGGCATAAGTGCTAATATTTTTTGCTCTTGCGCTAAGCCTAGCTGAGCTCTAGCCGCCGATTTATCACTATGCATGGGGATATCATCGGCAAGGGGGTGACCAACAAAGGTACAAGGTACATTATGTTTATCGTAGAAGGCTTTTTCAAAAGGCAATAAAGCCAATACCATGTTAGTTGCTTTGGCTATTTTAAAAATACGCTTTTCACGCCAAGCCCATACAGACGGGCTAACATAATGCACTGTTTTAATGCCCTGAGCTTTAAGTTTCAACTCTAGACCAATATTAAAATCAGGCGCATCAATGCCAATAAATACGTCTGGCTTATGGCTGGTAAAATAATTGCTTAAGGTTTTACGGACATGCAGTAAACGTCGGATACGGCCAAGTACTTCTACTAGTCCCATCACTGACAACTCATCCATAGCAAATAGACTTTCAAAACCAAGTGCTTGCATTTTTGGACCGCCAATACCAATAAACTCAGCATTAGGGTGTATTTTACGTAATGAAGTTATCAGGCCTGCGCCTAGGGTATCACCTGAATGTTCACCAACAACAATAGCAAAGACAAGTTGTTGATGAGCTTTTTGATTCTGAGCAGTCATAGGCGTTAAAGGTACTTAAAGTGAACGGTACCTTTATTAACGGTACCTATAGTAACGGTATCTGTACAAAGTACAGGTATTAACGACACATGGTTAACGTACTAGGTTTAACGTACTAAATTTAATGTACCAAATTTAATGTACTAAGTTTAACGAATGATGCCGCGATTAGATTCTTTGATTGAATCACAAAACAGTTGTAATTCTGGGGATTGTGCTGGCATTTCGCTGATTAGCTTTAATGCTTCATCAACGGAAAAACCTTGGCGGTACATGATCTTATAAGCACGTTTAATGGTTAAGATAGTTTCTTTACTAAAGCCACGACGCTTTAGCCCTTCACTATTTAAACCAAAAGGTTTTGCTGGTTGCCCTGACGCCATAACATAGGCAGGCACATCTTTAAGTATTAAGGCATTACCGGCTATAAAGCTATGGGCGCCAATACGACAGAACTGATGTACTCCTACCATGCCACCAATAATGGCATGATCACCAACGTGAACATGACCAGCAATAGAAGCATTATTAGCAAAAATACAATGGCTGCCAACTATACAATCGTGGGCAACATGGGTATAAGCCATAAATAAATTATTACTGCCAATTTGAGTAATACTATTATCTTGAATAGTGCCACGGTGAATAGTACAGGACTCACGAAAGGTATTATTGTCACCAATAACTAACTCTGTTGGTTCACCTGCGTACTTAAGATCCTGACAGTCTTCACCAATACTGGCGAATTGAAAAATACGGTTACCTTTACCTAACCGTGTTGGGCCATTAATAACCACATGTGAGCTAATTTCACAGTTATCACCAATAACAACATTACTGGCGATATAGGTCCATGGACCTATGGAAACATTTTTGCCAATCACTGCGCCTGGCTCAATAATAGCTTGGGGATGAATCATATGTTTAATCTTCTACTGGATAAGTGAGCGTTTGTTATTAAATAAAAGTTATAAGGCGCGACGTGCACACATAAGATTGGCACTACAAACTACCTTGCCATCAACCCTTGCCTCACCATAAAACTTCCACATGCCTCGACGCTCTTTAAGCAGTTCAACATGTAAATGCATGGTATCACCGGGTAATACCGGCTTTTTAAACCTAGCCTTGTCTATTGAAGCAAAAAGGTACATTTCATTATCTTCACGACCTTCTGTACTTTTAAAGCCAAGTATACCCGTTGCCTGTGCTAAGGCTTCTAAAATTAAAACACCAGGAAATATTGCTAACTCCGGAAAATGGCCAGTAAAAACAGGTTCATTTATCGTAACATTTTTTATCGCATGTAACGTTTTCCCTGGTTCATGATCTATAACTTTATCAACTAATAACATTGGGTATCTGTGCGGTATCAATGTTTTTATTTCGTTAAGATCTATTGGTTTTTTTACAGTTTCCAAATGAATATTCCTTGTTGGCTAGCGCGATTAGTTAATAGAGAACTAATCGCTTACTATATATACGTCCGCATCGTCTTGAATGATGGAAGAGACTTTGCAGCATTTTACGCATTGGCGGGGTTAATAGCTAGTTATTCGCGAGTAATTTTTCTAACTCTTTCACTCGTTTGGATAAGCTATCTAGGCGCCTAACCCTAGCATTGGTTTTATTCCATTCTTTATTTGGCGCTGCTGGCATACCAGAAGAATAAACACCTGCGTGAGGGATATCTTTGGTTACCATAGCCATACCGGTAAAAACACAATTATCAGCAATATTGATATGGCCATTTACGCCAACCAAACCAGCAATGGTACAGTTTTTGCCCATTACTGTACTACCGGCAATGACACTACAAGCCGCCATCGCAGTATTTTCACCAACGATAACGTTATGGGCAATTTGTATTTGATTATCTAAAATCACCCCATCTCGTATTTCGGTATTGTCCAATGCACCACGGTCAATGGTAGTACTGGCACCAATTTCGACGTGATTACCAATAATTACACTACCCAACTGGGGGATTTTATGCCATTTGTATGGGCCCTTCACTGGCGCATAACCAAATCCATCAGAGCCAATAACGGTATTAGCCTGAATTAAACAATGGTGACCAATTTGAACTTGATGGTAAATAGTAATATTTGCCCAAAGCGTAGTCGCTTCGCCAATTTTTACTCCTTGACCAATAAAGCAGCCCGCACCAATGCTGACGTCATCAGCTAATTGAGCGCCAGATTCAATCACGGCATTAGCACCAACACTGACATTTTTACCGATAACAACATTATCCGCAATAACGGCACTTGCATGGATACCACAGGCAACTTTTGGCGTGCTGTTAAGTAAATTAGCAAGAATGGCATAACCCATATAAGGGTTAGCCATCACTAGGGCACTGACAGGACAAGACTCAACTGCATCGGCAGTAACAATTACTGCGCTCGCCTTGGTTGAACTAAGTTGTTGCTGGTATTTGCTATTAGATAAAAAAGCCACCTGCCCGCTAGCTGCATTTGCTAGCGTTGCTAAGCCACTTATTTCAACTGAAGCCGCTTGTGCATCATCTAGCTCTGCTGGAACTACTAATTTAGCATCTAGCTTGATAGCTATTTCAGCTAGGGTGTAAGTCATATCATTGCCTTTTATTACAATTATTAAGCCAATAAGTCGTATTAATAATGATTGTTAACAGCCTATTCAAATTTACTTAAGCTTACTTACATGCTCTACCACAAGATCAGTAATGCTAGCACCCGGTTTAGAGTAAACTACCGCTTGTTGAGAAAGTACTAAATCATAATCTTGTTTAGCCGCAATATTATCAACAGCTTGACGAACTAAAGCGATGATTTTATTAGTCTCTTGGTTTTGACGTTGAGTCGCTTTTTGCTGTAGTGCTTTGCCCTTTACTTGGTACTCTTGAAATAAAGACTTAATTTTAACATCTAATTCTTCTTTTTCTTTAACACTCATTAATGAGCCATCACGCTTAAGTTTTTCTTGATAATATTTAATATCTTTTTCAAGTTGAGTGATGATAGCTTTTTCATCTTTAAACTCGGCTTCTAAACTTTGCATTAAAGCTGCTGTTTGCGGAATTTTACCCATAATTTCTTGAAAGTTTACTACGGCAATTTTTTGATCAGCAGCCATTGCCGAACTTGCTAATAACATACCTGACGCAGCTACGCCCATAACCATAGTTTTGATAACTTTATTCAACGTTGTTCCCCTTTATTTATTATTTATTATTTATTTCTAGCCATTAATAATGACAATTTTCTAGTCGGACAATATAGCAAGATTAATTCATTTAACGTAGCTAAAATCTACTGGTTAAAGTGACTTAAAACGTTTTACCAATATTAAAGCTAAAGCCTTCTGTATCGTCACCTTCTTCTTCTCTAATTGATTTAGAAAAACTAAAAATCATTGGCCCCATCGGTGAAAGCCACTGAATTGATATACCTACTGAACTACGAAAACGTGTTGGATCAGAAAAATCAACAATCTTCTCGTACTCATTCGGCGCTAGATCTTGGTAATCGGCTACATTAAACTCGGTATCCCAAACACTACCTGCATCCCAAAAAATACTAGTACGGACACTATTACTATAACTTTCATCTAAAAATGGTGTTGGCACTATCAACTCTATACCCGCAATTGCCATAGCATTACCACCAACAGAGCTTGGGCTAACATAAATAGAGGCATTGTCAGGACCTAAACAACAGCCACCTGGAATTGATTGTGGCGTACGATATATTGCTCGTGGACCAATAGTATTGTTTTCAAAACCACGTAAGGTATCTGCGCCACCAGCACTAAAATTTTCCCAGAATGGTAACAATTGGTCATTACCATCAACGGTTCCGTAACCATTGGCATAACCTAGCTGTATGCGAGTTAACACCGACCACTTTTGACTACGAGTTAATGGGAAATAAAACTTGGCATCATAATTTAGTTTGAAATACTGTAAATCAGACTTTGGTGAGGTCATTTTTGCATTAAATCTTTGTGATGAACCTGCCGTTGGGAAAGTACCACGGTTTAAAGTACTACGAGATAAACCGGCATTTAAATCTAATGTTTTAAAAGTTAACTGACCATCGGGATCATTAGGGTCAGCATAAATATCATAGAAGTCTTGAATTTGATCATAGGCTTGCAATTGTGATATTTGGTTAAACTTCCAACCGACACCAAAGTTTAATCGTAAGTATTCATTAACTGGGAAGCCCCAATTTAGACCAGCACCAAAGGTTTTATTTTTATAATCAACCATATTGGCATTACCGGCATCGTATTCGCTATAGTAAACTTGTCCGCCAAGAGAAATGGCATCGACAGTAAAATACGGGTCGGTATAAGAGATGGTGGCACTTTGTTGATAATAATTTTTGGCGACATTAAAACCAAGCTGGTTACCTGTACCTAAGAAGTTATTTTGCTGAACGCCAGCGTTTAAGCTTAATTTGGTTTCTGAGCCATAACCAATACCCGCATTAAAAGAACCTGATGGTTGCTCTTTTACGGTAAAGTCAATATCAACTAAGTCGTCTTCGCCTTGAATTTGTTTCGTTTCAAACTCAACAGTTTCCATGTAAGGCAGACGCATCAACCAAGATTTTGATGACTCTACCACGCCATTGGATAACCAAGCCCCTTCCATTTGACGCATTTCACGGCGCAAAACATTATCAGCCGTGACATGGTTGCCGGTAAAGTTAATGCGATTAACATAAACACGTTTACCTGGGTCAATGGATATAGATAATTTAACGGTATGATTTTCATCATCAACTTCAGGAATGGTTCTTACTTTAGGGTAAGCATAACCGTAACGTCCTAAAAACTTACTAATAACCTCTTCGGTGTATGTGACTTCTGCACCGTTATACAATTCATCTGCTTGCAGAGGGTTTATGGCACGAATAGTATTTTCAAAACCAGCCATATCACCAATAAAGTCAACTTCACTAATAGTATAAGTCTCCCCTTCGCTGACATTTAGCGCGATATAAACCGCCTTTTTATCTGGGGTCATTGATACTTGAGTAGAGTCTACTTTAAAACGTAAATAGCCGCGGTTAAGATAATAACTATTAATTGTTTCCATATCTCCTTGCAGCGCTTGTTTCTGGTACCTATCTTGCGCCATAAAGTTCCACCATGGCGAATCAAAGCTCAACTCTATTTTATCTAATATTTCTGCATCAGAAAAAACTTCATTACCGACAATGTTAATTTGTTTAATGGAAGCGGAGTCGCCTTCAACAAAAGTAAATTCTAAGATAACTCGATTTCTCGGTAAATGAGTGATTTTAGCGGTAACTTTGGCATTATATTTACCGACACTGTGGTAAAAGTTTTCTAAGCCCATTTCGATGCCTGAAATGACAGTACGATCAAGGGTTTCACCAACACGAATATTACTACCATCAAGGCTTTCGGTTAACTGCTCATCTTTAAGATCGCTATTACCGTCAAAGATTATATCACTGATAGTTTCTCGCTCTTTTACCCGATAGACCAAGCGGTTGCCATCACGGTAAACACGGATATCATTAAAATGACCCGACTGATAAAGTGACTTAATTGATTGTGATATTCTAAATTCATTAATATTATCACCAACATTAAAGGGAATATGAGTTAATGCAGCACCTAAAGCAACTCGCTGCAAGCCCTTAACTTCGATATCTTCAACTTGAAAGCTGAGTGCAGCTTGGGCGCTTTGTGCCGATGTACTTAGGGCATCATGCTGCAGACCTTTACCGTTAATATCTTTAACTTGAAAGCCTGTTTCAGCTTGAGCATTTTGTGTCGATGTTCCTAGTGCACCTAACAGGAGGGCAAAGGCAATTTTTTTCATGATCATAAATTATAAACTTCGTTACTTCTTTTTATAAAAACTATTAGCTACACACTCAAGACATTACTATTGCGCTAACTCTCAACTAAAATCGTAAATAAACAATTCATCTTTGCATATTCTCTAAGACACATCCTTGAAGTTGGTCTATTAAACTTTCTCCCGTATTGCGCTCAACTTTCCCTCTAAAGGCGGTAACAGTATCACAGCTAGCAGGAATAAGTGTTGTTCTTGCTTACGTTACCCTAAAACCCGACTAAAATCATTGAATAAGCCAATGGCCATTAACATCAACAATGCCAATGCACCAAATTTAAAGCCAGCTTCTTGAATCTTCTCGGGCACTTCTTTCCCGGTAAAAAGCTCTATAACATAATAGAGTAAGTGTCCGCCATCAAGTACTGGTAATGGTAAAAGGTTAATTATTCCTAAATTAATACTAATTAGCGCTAAAAAGCCTAGAAAATAAACAAAACCATGACTAGCACTGCTACCTGCTCCTTGAGCAATACCAATGGGTCCACTTAAATTCTTAACGGATACATCACCGGTGATTAACTTACCAATCATACTAAATGTTAAGGTGGTTAAATTCCAAGTTCGTTGTGCACTTTCCTTTATCGCCTCAATTGGGCCATACCTTAACTCAATTAATAGTGACTCTGGCCAGGCATCTACTCTAGGTGCTACACCTATATAACCAATAACTTTCCCAGCTTGCTCAACACTGTTAGGCGTCACAGCTAAAGTCAGTAGCTCACCATTTCTTTTGACGGTGATTAAGACTTCTTCTGCTGGAAATTGTTTTATTTCCTTAGCAAAGCTTTGCCAGTCACTTGTCTTTACATTAGCCACTGAAATAAGGGTATCACCCACTAATAACCCTGCTAATGCTGCCGGACTTTCTTCTGCTACCGCGGATAATTCATTATGCACATTAGGCCTGAAAGGGGTAATACCTAGACTGGTAAGCGCTGAGGTTTTATCCGGTGAAAACTGCCAGTTACGGGTATCTAAAATAAAGCTAGAAATATATTGGCTATCTGCTTGTTTGGTATTTATGGTGATTTTGTCATTGCCAATTTGTCCAATAAGCGCCAGATTAACTTCCTGCCAATCTCGAGTAACATTACCGGCAACACTAACAATTTCGCTGTTATTACTTAGTTTAGCTTTACCCGCAATTGAGCTTGGCGCTATATCACCAATCACAGGTTTTACCCCAGGCACGCCAATTAAGAACATCAGGTAGAAAGCAAATAAAGCAAAGATAAAGTTAGCTAAGGGCCCTGCCGCAACAATGGCTATGCGTTGATAGACGCTTTTGCTATTGAAAGTTTTATCTTTATCTTCAGGCTGAACATCATCAACACGTTCATCGAGCATTTTGACATAACCACCAAGTGGTATCATGGCCAAAACATATTCAGTGCCATCTTTAGCTGTTTTGCGCCAGATTGCCCGGCCGAAGCCAACAGAAAAACGTTCAACTTTAACGCCGTTCTTTCTAGCAACCCAAAAATGACCATATTCGTGCACTGTCACTAAGATGCCCAACGCGACAACAAATGATGCTAGGTTCCACAAAAAATCAAACATGTTATTTATTACCCTTTAGCATTACAGACATTTATTGGTATTAAAATCAGCCAATAATGTTTGTGTAAAAATGCGCACTTGCTTATCAAGGGCAATCACCTCGTTTATATTATCTACCTGTTGTGAGACAAATTTTTTCACAGAAGTTTCATTTATTTTAAATATATCGGTAAATTTTATTTTTTCGTCTAAAAAAGCAGCAACGGCTATTTCATTGGCGGCATTAAGCGCAGTACAGGCTGCTTGCCCTTGTTTACAAGCATCGATAGCCAATTTTAAATTTGGGTAACGAGCAAAATCGACTGGTTGGAATTCGAAAGAGGCGGTATTAAAAAAGTCTAAAGGAGCAACACCCGACTCTATTCGCTCTGGAAAATTCAAAGCATGAGCAATTGGCGTACGCATATCAGGATTACCCATTTGAGCAATAACTGAGCCGTCTTTGTATTGTACCATGGAATGTATGGTACTTTGTGGATGCAAGACCACTTGAATATCTTCAGCTTCGATATTAAAAAGCCACTTGGCTTCAATAAATTCAAGACCTTTATTCATCATAGTGGCAGAGTCTACTGATATTTTTCGGCCCATATCCCAGTTTGGATGGTTACAAGCTTCTTGTGGAGTTACCGTTGCTAATGTATCGATAGCTCTTGTTCTAAAAGGCCCACCTGAGCCAGTTAACAGTATCTTACTGATGCCGTTGGCTAGCAGTTGGCATTCACCAAGATTAGCTTGCTGCTGAGCGGGTAAACATTGAAAGATAGCATTGTGTTCACTATCAATGGGTAGCAATTCAGCACCCGAAGCTTTTACCGCCGCCATAAAAATAGCACCTGAAGTAACTAAAGCTTCTTTATTTGCCAGCAAGACCCGTTTGCCTGCATTTACAGCCGCAAGCGTAGGTAATAGACCTGCAGCGCCAACAATAGCCGCCATTACCGTATCAGTAGATTTACATTGAGCAAGTTCAATTAAGGCTTGCTTGCCTGACAACACAGTAATATCGCTAAGATTAGCGCCCTTAAGCTTTTCAGCCAATAGCTTGGCATGATCACTTGAAACTAGCACCACTTGCTGTGGTTTGAATTCAAGGCATTGCTCAAATATCACATCAACGCTAGCGTGAGCAGCTAAACTGATCACTTGAAACTTATCAGGGTGAAGACGCACCACATCTAAGGTACTGCTACCAATAGAGCCCGTTGAACCTAAAATACAAAGTTGACGTTTAAGCACGTATATACCTCACTTTTCTAATCAAAAACTAATCAAAACACTAACAATTTAAATTTTTACTCTTTAAATTGTTAAGCAAGTAATACGTAACAAAGCGCAAAAACTGGTGCCGTTGCCGTTAAACTATCAATTCTATCTAAAATACCACCATGGCCGGGTAAGATAGTGCCACTATCTTTAACACCTGCTTGGCGTTTAAACATACTTTCCGTTAAGTCACCTAAAACAGAAATAGTGGTAATTAATACTGTCACCAGTAAGGCAGTAACAAACTCCTCAATAGACCACTGTAATGAAATACCAACAACGACAGTTAATACTGCAGCGCAAGCCACCCCACCAAGGAAGCCTTCAATAGTTTTTCCAGGGCTAACATTAGGCATGAGTTTATGTTTACCTATTGATTTCCCGACAAAATAAGCACCGACATCAGCACTCCACACGAGCATAAATAGGTACATCAATAACTGTGCACCTTGAAATTCATCTAACGCATAGTTATTGCTGCGTAAGACTATAAAAGCTAACCAAGTAGGCACTAAGGTTAACCAGCCAAACAAAGCAATAATGACTTTATTCTGTGACCAAAAACCGTTGAATTTAGGGTAGGAAAACATTAATAAAGCAGCAAATAACCACCAAATTACACTTAACCATAGAATTGAGGATATTTCATGCTCTATACCAAAGATCACTAGCCATGTTTTACCCACGGGCAAGAAGAACCATAACACCGCAACAAGTGCTGTGGTAACAATAACATAGGCTAAACGTTGTATTGTTTTGGTTAAGCCCATGAAGCGAGCCCATTCCCACGCACCTATGGCGATAATAGCCATTAAAAGCCCAGCAAAGTAATTAATAGGTAAATAGAAAATAGCTGTGATTGCTGTTGGTGCTAATATTAAAGCCGTAATAATTCGTTGTTTTAACAAGGGCTACCCTTTTTATTTTTATAGACAGTTGTTATAGACTTTATTAAGTCCGGCAAGCTCTACGTATAAGATTTTCGGCTTGCTGTTATTATTTATACTTGTTCGTTTTTTGCTTGTTCACCGGTTTTACCAAAACGACGTTCTCGCTGATCGAAGCAGTTTATCGCCTGTTCAAATTGAGCTTCATTAAAATCTGGCCATAATATATCGGTGAAATATAGCTCTGCATAAGCTGCTTGCCATAATAGGAAATTACTAATGCGATAGTCGCCACCGGTGCGGATCAACAAATCTAAAGCGGGCAAATCCGCTAGACAAGTTTGCGCATTAAGGGTCTGTTCATTAATATCATCTAGGGTCATTGTGCCCTGTTGAACGTCACTGGCGAGTTTTTTAGCCGCTTGGGCAATATCCCAACGACCGCCATAATTTGCTGCCACAGATAATACTAAGCCAGTATTTTCTGACGTAAGTTGCTCTGACTTAGCAATATTTCTCTGTAATTTGTCAGAAAATCGACTCAAATCACCTATCACTTGAAAGCGAATATTATGTTTATGTAAACGTTTAACTTCTTTAGTTAACACATACATAAACAAGTCCATCAGTACACTGACTTCCTTTTCCGGTCGCTGCCAATTTTCACTACTAAAGGCAAAGAGTGTTAACGCTTTAACATTAGACTTTCGTGCACTAGCGACAACAGCTCGCACTGATTCAACACCGGCTCTATGACCAGAAACGCGCCCTTTACCTTGCAGTTGAGCCCATCGACCATTACCATCCATTATGATAGCAACATGTTGAGGAGTATTTTTATTTTCAGCTTGTTCCGCTAAAGCTTCGCTATTGTCCACTACAAATTACCCACTTGAAAATTACTCACTTAACAATTTTCCATTAATCATTTAAGTCACTACTTATTTAAAGCCAATTAGTTAAAGTAAACTAGTTAAGACAGAATAAACTTATAAGTCGCTATTAAACAAAAACGCCAGTTAGCTAATTTAAGCGAGCTGGCGTTTTAAATAGAAGAACTATATTTCCATTAATTCGGCTTCTTTTTTCACTAATATTTCATCAACTTGCTTCACAAAAGTATCTGTGCTTTTCTGAATTGAATCTTCAGCTTGATGATGCTCATCTTCACTGATGTCTTTGTCTTTTAACAAGCTTTTAAAATCTGAGTTAGCATCACGGCGAATATTACGAATCGCTACTTTACCGCCTTCTGCTTCGCCACGTACCACTTTAACTAAGTCTTTTCGGCGCTCTTCGGTAAGCGGTGGTAATGGAATGCGTATTAAGGTGCCATTTGATTGTGGATTTAAACCTAAATCAGATTTCATAATGGCTTTTTCAACCGCACTAATCATACCTTTATCGAAAACGGTAATAGAAAGGTTACGAGCATCTGGAACAGAGATATTACCGACCTGATTCAATGGCGTGTCCATACCATAGTATTCAACGACAATATTATCTAATAAAGAGGCATGCGCGCGGCCTGTTCTTATTTTGTTCAAGCTGGTTTTTAAAGCATCAATACTTTTGCCCATACGTTCTTGAGCATCTTCAATTATTTCATCTATCACGATTATTTTCCCTAAATATTATCAAGTTAACTTTAAGCCAGTAGTCTATATTACTTGAGCTTATTAGCACTTATTTTTGACTTGAATCTCGAAAAGTTACTTATGTGTAATTATAGTGCCTTCGCTACCGCCCATGATGACAGATTTCAACGCACCCGGTTTATTCATGTTAAATACGCGAATCGGCATATTGTGATCTCGCGCTAAAGTAAAGGCTGCTAAGTCCATTACTTTTAATTCTTTATCAAGTACTTCATCATAACTAAGCTCACTATAAAGCTCAGCATTTGGATTTGTCATTGGGTCTGCAGAGTAAATACCATCAACTTTAGTCGCTTTTAATACTACATCCGCTTCAATTTCAATACCACGTAAACAAGCCGCTGAATCTGTGGTGAAGAATGGATTTCCCGTACCAGCAGAAAAGATAACCACACGACCAGATTTTAATAAACTGATAGCATTGGCCCAGTTATAGCGTTCACATACACCCGCTAAATCAATGGCAGACATTAAGCGGGTATTAACAAAAGCACGATGTAATGCATCACGCATAGCTAAGCCATTCATTACTGTGGCAAGCATACCCATTTGGTCACCAACAACACGGTTCATGCCAGCTTCGGCTAACCCAGCACCACGGAACAAATTACCACCACCAATAACTAAGCCTACTTGGATACCCATCTCTACCAATTCTTTGATCTCTAGAGCCATACGGTCAAGTACTTTAGGATCAATACCAAAACCCTCATCCCCCATCAGTGCTTCACCACTGAGTTTTAATAATATTCGTCGATAAGCAGGCTTCGGATTGGTTGTCATAGGGAAAGATTCCTGTAGCAGTTAGGTAATAAAATTTAAGCCGATAAAAGCCGAGGTCAAAAGACCGCGGCTATTTTAATACGTTTAGCGCAGACACGAAAGTCTAAACTGAAAAAACTCATTTTTTTTGTGTAAATATGCCTGTTTGGGCGTAAATAGTAGGGGCTATTGATCTTTAACGGTTAAATTTTGTTCATTTATTTCAAAGAGAGTAAAGCGTTTTAGGCGCGGCGAGTAGTGTGTAGCCTAGTCATTCTAAGAAAATACTACTCAAAAAAAAACGCCTACCTAGGTAGACGTTTTTTTGATAATTCATTCTATTTGACGTGCTTAGCTATAAAGCTAACACTTCAAACAAATCAAATTAAGCTTTTGCAGCAGCAGCTAGTTGTGCTTCTACTTCAGCAGCAAAATCTTCTGATTTTTTCTCGATACCTTCGCCAACTTCCATACGAACGAATGCAGAAACAGTTACGCCTTTTTCTTTTAACACTTCACCAACCGTTTTCTTAGGCTCCATGATAAATGCTTGGCCTGATAAAGAAACTTCGCCAGTGAACTTACGCATACGGCCAGTAACCATTTTTTCAGCGATTTCTTCAGGCTTGCCTTCGTTCATCGCCATTTCGATTTGAATGCGCTTTTCATTGGCAACAACATCAGCAGGAACGTCATCAGGAGTTAAGTACTCAGGCTTACTTGCTGCAACGTGCATAGCAATATGTTTAAGTGCTTCTACATCACCTTCACCGGCAACAACTACACCAATTTTAGCACCGTGAGTATAAGAAGCTAAGTTAACACCTTCTACATATTCAACACGACGTACATTGATGTTTTCACCAATTTTAGTCACTAACGCGATGCGTTTTTCTTCAAATTGTGCTTGTAGCTCTTCGATAGTAACTTTAGAGCTAAGTGCAGCATCAGCTACAGCATTGGCAAAACCTAAAAAGTTATCATCCATTGCAACGAAATCAGTCTGACAGTTAACTTCAACTATTGCAGCTGTGTTTCCTGATACTTTAATGATAATCGCGCCTTCAGCAGCGATATTACCTGCTTTTTTAGCGGCTTTTGCTTGACCGTTCTTACGCATATTTTCAATCGCAAGTTCCATGTCGCCTTCAGCTTCTACTAACGCTTTTTTACAATCCATCATGCCCGCAGCTGTGCGTTGACGTAATTCTTTAACCATAGCAGCTGTAACTGTCATAGGTATTTCCTCGATTTTCAGTTACCCCCGTAGCGGCACTCATAATAAGCTAGCCTTGGGAATAAATATTAAATAAGTTGCCACAAAAGCTAGCTTTTGTGGCAATAGCAAAATAAAACGTGTTATTAACTGAAATTATTCAGCTTCAACAAAACCGTCTTTTTCAGCTTGTACAACGATATTTTGCTCACGACCACTGATTACAGCGTCGGCAACAGCGTTACAGTATAAACTTACTGCACGAATAGCATCATCGTTACCCGGTACGATGTAATCGATACCATCTGGGTTAGAGTTAGTATCAACAACAGAAATTATTTTGATACCAAGGTTGTTTGCTTCTTTAATAGCAATGTGCTCGTGATCAGCATCAATGATAAATAAAACGTCAGGTAAACCACCCATGTTTTTAATGCCACCTAAACTTTTATCAAGCTTTTCCATTTCACGAGTACGCATTAACGCTTCTTTTTTAGTTAAAGCTTCAAAAGTACCGTCAGTGCTTTGAGATTCTAAATCTTTTAAACGTTTGATTGATTGACGAACTGTTTTCCAGTTAGTCAACATACCACCTAACCAGCGATGGTTAACGAAGAATTGGTCAGATTTGATCGCAGCGTCTTTGATAGCATCACTTGCAGCACGTTTAGTACCAACAAATAACACTTTACCTTTTTTCGATGAAACATTGCTTACAAAAGCAAGTGCTTCATTGAACATAGGAACAGTTTGCTCAAGGTTGATGATATGAACTTTATCGCGTGAACCGAAAATGAATGGCTTCATTTTAGGATTCCAGTAACGAGTTTTGTGACCGAAATGAACACCAGCTTTAAGCATATCGCGCATTGAAACGTTTGACATTGTATTTTCCTTTAATGGGGTTAAGCGTTCATACATCCAATATACACGACCTCTTCGCTTTGACTTTATAGCCAAAAACTGGGCACCCCGGTATACCTTTAATAGATGTATGTGAGTTTATAATAATGACTTACCGAATAAAAAACTTAATAAAGTATCTTACTCAAATAGTCGATTTAAATTGTCACCAAACCAAGCCAAGCCATTCAGCTAATGTACAAGACAAAAACAAAAATGATCCAACTAAAAATTTAGCGCCGCACTTTATACCATAAATCAGTTTTTTTAGCGAGATAAAAATCATTTATCACTAAAGGGGGATTTATAGTGGGATATTCAGGCAAGGCGAGTTAAAATCACCTGAGACCCTATTTTTCACCCAAACATTCATTTTTGTAGAGTAAGCAATGTCAGCAGAATTATTTTTTATTTATGACAGTCACTGTCCGTGGAGTTATGCAGCAACTCCTTTAGTTAATGCGGTAAATCAATCGTTACCTCAAGTAGCCCTTAATTTATGGCATTGTGCCTATTTTTCTGATGCTGACGGTGAAAGTGCAATCACTAAACAGCAAATAGTTCAAGTTAAAGAGCTATCATCGGTTAGTTTTTCGCCTGAATATATGAAGGCATTATCGCAAGGCAAAGACTCTACCTTATGTGCCAATTTAATGACGTGGGCGACAAATAAAACCTCCCAACAGGCATTAATGTTATTAAATGCGCTGCAAGCTGCACATTTTGGTGCGGGTAACCCTCTAAGTGAGCAAACAGATTTAAGCAACATAGTCGAAGAGTTCAAGCTATCCGTACCTGCTAAAGTTTTTAATAAAACGAAATTGACTAATGATGCTGAAGCACAAGTGCATGAGATCTATGCACTACAAGAAATTATAGCAACACAAGCGATACCTGCCTTATTACTGGCTATAAATGATGAGTTAATATTGCTTAACCACAATTTATACTTACAAGATCCTGACGCATTTATTGACGCGGTCAAATTAGAGTTAAACAAACACAGTTAACTTGCTATCTTATACCAAACGGATTAGTTAACTGACCAACTTAGAACTACGTTAGTGAGCTTAGAACAAACAAAATGAGTTAAACATAGTTATTCTATATTTCATTCATTTTGTGACGTTATCAGTTTACTAAGGAGTTCCCAAAGGGCAAATACCTAATAAAAGGCAAAGGCTTACATGCACCGTTATTGATTGTGAGAAGGGAGTAACCATTCACTTCAATCAATGCCTTGCCTCTAAGCCTTTTAATTTTCGCTAAGTAAACAATTAATTAGTCCGATTGGTATTAAGAGCAAGTTACTCATCTATCATGATGAAATGACAAACAATTAAAAGCATAGTCGCCAGCAACAATGCCGCTAGCGCAAACTTAAAGAGATAGAACAATATGGCCATCACCATAAAAAGCCAAGAAGAAATCGCCAAAATGCGTATTGCCGGGCAATTAGCCGCTGACGTTTTAGAGATGATAGCACCGCATGTAAAGGCCGGTATTAGCACAGATGAGCTAAATAGCCTTTGTGCCGAGTTTACTGAAAAAGTGCAAAATGCCATTTCAGCGCCGCTCAATTACCATGAATTTCCTAAATCGATTTGTACGTCAGTAAACCATGTCGTTTGTCACGGAATTCCTGATGATACTGTGCTAGCCGATGGCGATATTATTAATATTGATATTACCGTAATAAAAGATGGCTATCATGGCGATACCAGTAAAATGTTTATCGTCGGTGAAGGCTCCCCTGAAGATAATCGTCTCTGCCGCATTACTCAAGAGTCTTTATACCTCGCCTTAAAAAAAGTAAAACCAGGCACCATATTTGGCGAAATTGGCACAACCATTCAAAAATTCATTAAAAAATCTGGTCGATATTCTATCGTCAAAGATTATTGTGGTCACGGCATAGGTAAAGACTTTCATGAAGAGCCGCAAATTGTCCACTATAAAAACAATGATAAAACTAAGATGGAAGTTGGTATGTGTTTTACTATCGAGCCCATGGTTAACTTAGGCCGTGCTAACACCATTTTAGATAAAACTGATAATTGGACTGTTTTCACCGCTGACGGTAAAAGATCTGCACAATGGGAGCACACCATAGTGGTGACCAAAACAGGCTGTGAAATTTTAACCTTACGTAAAGATGAAACCATTGCTCGCATATTACACAACTAAGACCTAAAGCATTAGTGCCCAAAAGGTAGTAGCTATAACTTAGGCCGAACAGATTAACCCGCATAGATAAAAGGTAAGCTCTTGACCAGTCACCCAGTATCAGCATTTAAAGTGCCAGAACAATTTATTGAAAACTTAGCTATCAGTGCTGACTTTTTGTCTACCCGCGATATTTGTTTATTAAGCCAAACTTTTGATGAATGGTTAAAAGACGTTTTTATCGATAATGATATTAGTGACTTATTATCAGCGCGGGCACTGTTTGTCGATGCCATTTTGAAAAAGCTCTGGTGTCAGCATCACCTTGATGAGTTTCAAATCAGTTTAGTTGCAGTTGGTGGTTATGGTCGCGGTGAGCTACACCCGCAATCAGACGTTGATATTTTATTATTAACCCAAGAAGAAATTAACTTAGAGTTGGAAGAAAAAATATCCAGCTTTATTACCCAACTCTGGGATATAAAACTTGATATTGGCCACAGTGTTCGCTCCATTAAAGAATGCTTAAAACAAGCAGTAAAAGATGTCACAGTTGCCACTAACTTGATGGAAATGCGACAAATCAGCGGTAATGAAACACTTACTCAGCAATTAATGCCGTTACTGAATGAAGATGTTTTTTGGACCTCAGAGAAGTTCTTTATCGCCAAGTGTAAAGAGCAAGAAAATAGACACCAGCAGTACCGTGGTGCTGCCTATACACTTGAGCCCAACTTAAAAGCAAATCCAGGTGGCTTACGTGATATCCAAACTATTGCTTGGGTGGCAAAACGCCACTTTTCAGCCGACTCCTTCGAAGAGTTAGTTGAGCATAATTACCTTTATCCCAATGAGTTTTTCGAATTATTAGAGTCACAAGATTATCTTTGGCGTATGCGTTTTGCCCTGCACTTTGTCGCTGGGCGTAATGAAAACCGGCTTTTATTTGATCACCAGGCTGATGTTGCCCGAATGATGGGCTTTGGTGATGAAGGTAAAGCTCCCGTTGAACGCATGATGAAACGATTTTTCAGGATTATTGCCCGAGTTACTGAATTAAATACTATGCTATTACAGCATTTTGAACAGGCTATTATCAAAAAACCTGAGCAGAGTAGCGTTAGTATTATTAATCAAGATTTTGAATTGGTTGATACCTTAATTAATACCCGTAATGACCGCATTTTTATGCGACCAGTAAAAATGATTGAGATGTTTTTAATTATTGCCCAAGAGCCCGGTATTAAAGGTATTCACTCCCACACCATAAGATTAATGCGCAATGCCCGACGACGTTTAATATCAGGGTTAATTGATTATGCTGAATGTCGTCGAATGTTTATGGCTATTATTCGTCACCCGCGCGGTTTGGGCTTAGCGTTAACCTTAATGCACAAACACAGTATTATTGCCTCTTATTTACCCTTGTGGCGCAATATCGTTGGTCAGATGCAATTCGATCTGTTCCATGCCTATTCAGTTGATGAACACAGCTACCGAGTAGTTAAAAATTTACATCAATTCAGCCAAAAAGAACATAATCATAAATTCCCACTGTGCAGTAAAATAACGCAAAAAATTCGTAAACCTGAGGTGCTTTACCTAGCCGGTTTTTTTCATGATATAGGTAAAGGCCGTGGTGGCAATCATGCTAAATTAGGCGCTGTCGATGCGTTGAACTTCTGTTTATCTCACCAAATGAGCAAACATGACAGTAATATGGTGGCTTGGTTAGTGGAGCATCACTTATTAATGTCAGTTACCGCTCAGCGCCGTGATATCAGTGATGAAAATGTCATTCGCACTTTCGGAGAAATTGTTCGTGATGAAGCACACTTAAACTACCTCTATTGCTTAACCGTTGCCGATATGCGCGGCACCAACGAAAGTCTTTGGAATAATTGGAAAGCAAACCTGCTGGAAGAGCTCTACTTTAATACCTTAAGTGCTTTTCGTCATGGTCTGGAAAAACCGGTAGAAATACGTTCTAAGATTCGAGAAAATCAACAACAAGCATTAGCCTTACTCAGTGAATTCGATAACGATGAGCAAGCTATTAAAGCTTTATGGCGTGAATTCAAAATAGATTACTTTTTGCGCTATTCACCTGAGCAAATAGCAAGACAATGTCACAACATACTTAAACACGATAGAGCAAAACCGCTAGTGCTAATTAGCTCGGTGCCTTATCGAGGTGGTACTGAAGTATTTATTTTCACCAAAGAGAAAAACAATACTTTTGCTAATACCGTTTCCTTTTTAGATACCAAAAAGCTATCCATTCATGATGCCAAAATAATTACCACGAAAACTGGCTATACGGTTAACACCTTTGTCGTACTCGATAGCCGTAATAAACCGTTACGAGAGCGCTTCTACACCAAAGAGATTAGCCAATCCTTAGTTGACAAATTAAACCAAGAGGGTGTTTGTGACCTACCAGAGCCTAAACTTACCAGGCACATCAAGCAATTTAAAGTCCCTTTACGCGTTAACTTTATAAAAATACATGTGAAGAATCGTACCATGATTGAAATAATCGCCCTAGATAGACCGGGTCTATTATCGAATATTGGTCAAGTTTTTCAAAAAGAGCAGATTAATATCCATTCAGCTAAAATAACCACCTTTGGTGAAAAGGCTGATGATGTATTTACTATCTCGACCAAAGAAAATGATGCGCTAACACCTGAAGAGCAAGAAGATTTAGCCATACGATTAACCCAAGAAATTAATTAACCTTTATTTTATATACATTTATAACACAAACAAAAATTACCTATAGGATTCCCTAATGACAAACTTAAAACACTTAGCCAGTGTCATTGAACAAGCGTTTGAAGAAAGAGCCAGCATTACGCCAGCAACTGTTTCAAGTGAAATCAAAAGTGCCGTGCTTGATGCTTTAGCCGCATTGAATAATGGTAGTGCCCGTGTCGCCGAAAAAGTAAATGGTGACTGGCAGGTAAATCAATGGCTTAAAAAAGCGGTGCTACTTTCGTTTCGTATCTGGGATAACCAAGTCATTGATGGCGCAGAAAGTACTTTCTTCGATAAAGTGCCAATGAAATATGACGGTTATACTCAGGCTATGTTTGAAGCCGACGGTGTCCGTATAGTGCCTGGCGCGAGTGTTCGTACCGGTAGTTTTATTGGTAAAAATGTTGTAGTAATGCCGAGCTTTGTTAATATCGGCGCATTTGTCGATGAAGGTTGTATGATCGATGCATGGGCTACCGTTGGCTCATGTGCACAAATAGGTAAAAACGTACATTTATCAGGTGGTGTTGGTATTGGCGGTGTATTAGAGCCGCTACAAGCTGGACCGACCATAATTGAAGATAACTGCTTTATCGGCGCACGCTCTGAAATCGTTGAAGGTGTAATTGTCGAAGAAGGCGCTGTAATTTCTATGGGCGTTTATATCGGCCAAAGTACCCGTATTTTTGATAGAGAAACAGGTAAAGTGCATTATGGCCGCGTACCTGCCGGCTCTGTTGTTGTTCCGGGTAACTTACCATCAGCTTGTGGTACCTACAGCTTATATGCTGCTATTATCGTCAAAAAAGTTGACGCTAAAACGCTAGCTAAAGTGGGTATAAATGAGCTACTCCGCTCTGTTACTGAAGAGTAATATCTGCCCTTAGCAATTAAGATTGATAATAAGTGTTAAAAAATTGACACTTTTTCCCTTTCTAAAGCGGATAAACTCGTTGTGGTAAAAACATCAAGTTTACCCGCTTTTTTTATTGACCAAACCAAATGTCTGCTATTCAAATAACACTAGTATTTTCATAACACTAAAAAGCCTAAAAATTATATTTCATTACTAAAAGACGCGTTGGCATAACCCTTGCCCTATTGATAGTAATTCAGTCATTGCAGTTTAACTGTCGTCATTAGGTTTGTTATGAAAGTATTTAAAATCGTTTTTGTGCTATTTCTTGGTATTGCCCTTACCGCTTGTAGCAATACCACATTAGTTAAACCTACGAATCAAAACAACCACTACTATGCTAATGATTTTAGCCACAGTAACTTTAGTGCCTATAATAAAGACTCGATAAAAAAAGCACTATCTTCAGATCATCAGTTAATGCTCTCTTTGCTTAATAGACCTATGCCTGAGGACCAACGTATGATGTTAGCTTTTGCCAAACGCCAAGAAAATTATTTTCCTGATAGCACAATAGTAGGTATTCATATAAAAGGTGATAAACATAGCGATAAATTACTAAGTCAAAACACCTCAATTTACGCTGATATTATTGAGCAAGATATAAACGCAATAGTCATTACGGCCATGCCTAAATAGTCACTTTCAACTATCCTAAAAAACTATTAACCTTTCAGCAACAGATTTATCCATATGATTAAAGTGCTTGTCGAATGAGTCAGTATTAAAAGGCTTCTCCTCGGTATAACAATCAGATTATTTAGTGTTATAATTGCCTTTTTTAAGGCTCTTAAAAGGCCATTCAAGCTCACTTTAATAGCAAGTTTTTGCGAATAAGGCATATAACATGACTCAAGATGAAATGAAAAACGCAGCCGCCATCAAGGCATTGGAATTTATTGAAAATGACACTATCGTTGGCGTTGGTACGGGTTCAACCGTTAATTTTTTCATTGATGGTCTTGCTACCATGAAAGATAAAATCGCCGGTGCCGTTTCAAGCTCACAAGAGTCAACTAAACGTCTAGAAGCGCACGGTATTGAAGTGTTTGATTTAAACAGTGTTGATGTCTTAGATGTCTATGTTGATGGTGCTGATGAAATCACACGTCATATGGCCATGATCAAGGGTGGCGGCGCCGCATTAACTCGTGAAAAAATCGTTGCTGCGGTAGCTAAAAAATTCATTTGTATTGCCGATGATTCAAAACAAGTAAAAGTCTTAGGTAACTTCCCTTTACCTGTTGAAGTTATTCCTATGGCCCGTAGCTACGTTGCCCGTGAAATGGTTAAGCTAGGTGGTGATCCTGTTTATCGTCAAGGTGTGGTCACAGACAATGGCAACGTTATTATTGATGTTCATAACCTCGTAATCCTTGATCCAAAAGCGCTAGAAAGCCAAATTAATGCCATTGTCGGTGTGGTAACTAATGGTTTATTTGCACTTCGTGGCGCTGACATACTAGTACTAGGCAGCAGTGATGGTATTAAAGTAATCCAATAATCGCCCCTATCCTTTTTAAAACAATATTCATTATTCAGCATATTTATCCCTAAATATGCTTAATAAGTTCTTTAGAGTCTATACACTATATGCTATGTTAAACTCCTACTTTAGATATCTAGCCATCTAAACAAAAGTGTATTGACCTTTAACTCAGGATAAGCGAAACCAGTTTATGACCATTACCAACAAAAACTCATTAGCAAAAGACAAAATTAAGATTTTATTACTTGAAGGCTTGCACCCAAGCTCTCTTGAAGAATTAAAATCAAAAGGCTATTCAAATATTGAATCGCTAAAAACCTCGCTATCTGAAAGTGATTTGATTGAGAAAATTGCCGATGTGCACTTTATTGGTATCCGTTCACGTACACAATTAACCGAGAAAGTACTTAGTCACGCCAACAAATTAGTGGCTATTGGTTGTTTTTGTATTGGCACCAACCAAGTTGATTTAAAAGCGGCACAAAATCGCGGCATTCCCGTTTTTAACGCGCCCTTTTCAAATACTCGTTCTGTGGCTGAGTTAGTTATTGGTGAAACGTTATTATTACTTCGTGGTATTCCTGAAAAAAGTGCCAAAGCACATCGCGGAGAATGGTTTAAATCGGCTGTTGGCTCAGTCGAAGCGCGTGGTAAAGTACTCGGTATTGTTGGATACGGCCATATCGGCATGCAATTAGGTATTTTGGCCGAGACCTTAGGCATGAGAGTGCGATTTTATGACGTCGAAACGAAATTACCACTTGGTAATGCCAGCCAATCTCCGACGCTAAATGCGTTGCTTGCAGAAGCTGACGTGGTTAGTTTACATGTCCCTGAAACAGTACAAACTCAAAATATGATTGCGCAAGCACAATTTTCAGCCATGAAAGATGGGGCTATTTTTATTAATGCTTCTCGTGGTACTGTGGTTGATATCGATGCTTTAGCGGCAGCTTTAGAGTGTAAAAAAATAGCGGGGGCTGCTATTGATGTTTTCCCTGTTGAGCCAAAGAGTAATGATGATGAGTTTATCTCGGCTTTACGCGGTTTTGATAATGTTATCTTAACACCACATATTGGTGGTAGTACCAAAGAAGCACAAGCAAATATCGGTTTAGAGGTAGCAACCAAGCTGGCTAAATATTCAGATAATGGCTCAAGTTTATCTGCAGTAAACTTCCCAGAAGTTTCCTTACCTGATCACTCTATCCCTGGTCAAACAGGCACAAGTCGCTTATTACATATTCACCATAACCAACCTGGTGTATTGACTAAAATCAACCAAGCATTTGCAGAGCACAATATTAATATTGCCGCACAATACTTACAAACAGATGACAAGATTGGTTATGTTGTTATCGATATTGATTCTCAAGACAGTGAACAAGCACTTAAAGAATTAAAACAAATTGATGGCACTATTCGCGCCAGAATTTTACATTAAGAACACGACGTCAAAAGCACTTTATTAACAGTCGTTGATTATGAATACAGCATTAATTTAACAGCATAATTGAAAGTATGAAAAAATAAAAAGGGTCACTATGTAAATAGTGACCCTTTTTAGTTTTACTGATAACGACTTAACTTAAAAGAAGTTAAATTCAGTTCAGTCCAGTTAACTGCTATTACTTCATGCTAATGGTGGTATGAATGGTTGAGCCATCTTGATGGTCCGGCTCAAACCAGCGAGCCGTCACTGACTTAGTGTAAGTCCAAAAGCTAACAACTTGTTTACCATTAGGTCCTAAGTCCCCTAATTTTGAACCACGAGAGCCGGTAAAGCTAAAGAAGGCAACAGGTACTGGGATAGGAACATTAATACCTACTTGGCCGACATCAACATCATTTTCAAACTTTCGCGCTGCCCAACCAGATGAAGTAAATAATGAAGTACCATTACCATTAGGGTTAGCATTAATAATTGCTATCGCTTCATCTAAGCTATCCGCTTCTAAAACACATAAAGCAGGACCAAAAATTTCTTGCGTATAAATATCCATATCGGTAGTGACTTTACTAAATAATGTTGGACCAACAAAATTTCCCTTAGGGTAGCCATCTACTTGGCAATTTCTGCCATCAACAAGTAATTCCGCGCCTTGAGCTACACCAGAGTCAAGCAAACTAATTATACGTGCTTTAGCTTGTGGCGATACTACCGGACCTAAATCAGCATCGCGTTGTGTGCCTGGGCCTACTTTCATTAACTTGGCGCGTTCAACAATTTCAGGTAACCACTCACGTGCTTCACCGACAAGTATAGTTACCGGATTTGCCATACAGCGTTGACCAGCAGCGCCAAAAGCTGAGCCTAATAGATCATTGATTGCTCGGTCTTTATTAGCATCAGGCATGATCACCATATGGTTTTTCGCGCCCATCATAGCTTGAGCACGTTTACCGTGTTTGCTGGCAAGATTATAAACATGGGTACCTACCGCAGTAGAGCCAATAAATGATACGGCTTTTACCGCATCGCTTTCAATAAGCTGGTTAACCGCATCAGGTCCGCCATGGATAACATTAAGTACGCCTGGTGGAATACCTGCTTCTAATGCCAGTTCAACAAAACGTATGGTTGATGATGGCGCTTGCTCAGACGGTTTTAATACAAATGTATTACCGCAAGCAATGGCTGGTGGAAACATAAAAGCTGGCAACATTAACGGGAAGTTAAAGGCGGTAATGCCAACACCTACACCAAGTGGTTTATTTAGCGTATAAGTATCAATACCTGTAGCGGCGTTATTAGCCATTTCACCCAATTGTAAACGCGTGATAGAACAGGCATTTTCAATGGCTTCCAACGAACGCCCTACTTCGCCTTCAGCATCAGGTAAGGTTTTACCATGCTCTAGGGTTACTAATTCTGCTAATTCTTGGCTATGTTCACGGACCAAGTGCTGAAAATTCAGCATAATACGCATACGATTGGTTAAAGAAACCTTTGACCAACTTTTAAACGCTTGCTCTGCACTATCAACAGCAGCAGCCACTTCCTCACGGGTTGCCACAGGTACACGCGCGACAACTTCTTGAGTAGCTGGATTAAGTACATCTAACCAAGTATTTGTTTTAGAACGTACTTTTTCACCATTTATAATGAGTGGAATTTCTTTAATTGTCATAACAAGCCTTTAAGTATTTATTGTTAGCACAACAGTAAAGTTGCATAGAATAATCTTAACTTAAGGCTTTAATTAGCTAAGTGCTAGCTTTAAATAAATGAAAAAGTACAAGCTAAGCAAACACTTGCCAACTAATATTTACAAGATTCGCCTAAGTGCATGTTTACCTTAACGTTAACTAGAGGCTCTAAATACAGATTTAGTGCTATCACTTTTAAAAAAAATTTATCTATATGTCTGCTCAAGAAAATTTTGATAGTTTACCATTGCATTTACATTGCCTTTATTACGCTGACAGACACTTTTTTGATATTGAAAATTAAAGACATCAAACCAGAGATCGAGTACCTGAGCATTATTTGCTTCGCCATGCATAGCTAACACCCTAGCGCCAACTTCGGCAGTGGAAAATTGATGTTCAAGCTCAGTCTTTCGTACCGTATAACGTGAGTCTTGACCGACAGGTGATAATTTATTATTACTTTCATTCTGATAAAGACCGGCAACAGCTTCGATAGCCGTTTTAGCATCAAAGGACACCATAGGAAAACGGTCTAAATAAGGACTTTTACGAAACATTTTTTTGGCTTCGCGCCAACTGCCATCAAGCATAATAAAGAGGGGCCTTTTACCTTCGGGGCAAATGACCTTGTTGGTAAAAACTTTTCTTTCTTCATCGGCATATTCTTGTGGAAAAACAACTAGGGGGAACCATTTATCATCGTTAAGTACCGCTAACATCTCTGGATTTTCTTGGGTTCTTGACCATAAAAAAGCGAAGGTGTCAGGAATAAGGTCGGCAATAAGTTTACCGGTATTGCTCGGTTTCATGACCTCTGTGTCATAATATAATAATAAAAACCCTGCTGTTGTCTCTATTTTCTGTTTACTTGGTGATAGCTCACATATGCAAAACTGCTTCGCAAGTTGGCAGAGTGGACAACGAATAACTCTTTGTCCTCGGGCTTTATAGGTTGTAGTACTGATGCTTTTTCGGTATTGATGTAATTTATGGACAGCGTGCATGTTTCACTAAATATGAAGATAAAAAAGACTCCGTCATTATATCAGTGCAGTGGCTTAGTGTTGAGTGATATTAGTAGAGTGGTGTGTTGATATGTGGATGTGTCATAAATAATGATAATTTTTACTATGCATGACTACTCTTAATGTTTGAGGTGACCAATCTCCAAATGTGATTGGTCTCTTATGATCACTTCTACCACTGAGCCGACATTAGGTTACCAGTGTCAATCACTGTTTATGATTAGATTTTGTATCTGTAAACTGTCGAATTAGGTTGTGAATAATAGCGGACAAAAATGTGAAGTAAATTGAAATTGGATTAACTGTATTTTGTCCATTTATCTAATCAACAAAGTGGACTTTTCGAACCACGAAAAGCCCACTAAGAGTATTTTAACCTATTTAGTCGTTGCTACTTTGTTTTAACAGTTTAATTTGTTGATCTTTCATGTACATTGGATGATATGGCCCAACAGGCATACTACCAATAAACCGTCCATTTGCTTGTTTAGCATAAGTCGTATAATCAGCTGCTGCGGTATTGATTGCTGTTGCTATTGCGCTAACGAGTAAACCCGCTATTCCTCCGCCACCATTTACAGATAAATCAATAACAACCGTTCCATTATATTGCCATAAAATCTCAGAGGTTTTAGTTGATTTGATCTCTGCATCGATAGAAACCGTTAACGTTGAGGCTAAGACAGTATATGAAGTATCCCAATTAACTATTTTTGTAAATAGTACTGCATCCGCGCCAAAGTATTCATGAAACTTATTTAGCGGTACATCATAAACTAGCTCACTATCATAAATGCCTTGTTGTCTTAATACATCAGCAGTAAGTTGATAAGGAAAGGTATAATAACCATGTAAAGCAATAGGCATTTCAACTGTCGTGGAATAATAATCTTTTGCTTCGGCATCAGTACTTAGGTTTATTGGTGGCATAACTAACAATGAGCGAGGCTTTTCTTGGTACATTTTAGGGAATTCTTCCCCCTTTGTTACGTAAGTTGGCGCTACGCAGCCGCTAAGAAATAGTATCGACAGGGTTAGTAGTGAAGTTTTTATTTTTTCAATGAAATTCATTTTGATTATCCCTTCACTTTTGCTTTTTTAATTAAATTTTCCATAAATCTGCTTGATTCAGGGTAAATGCTTTTTTCTTGTTCAAAAAATTCAATAGCCTTTGGGTAATTATTTGATTTTAATTGAATATAACCTAAGTTTGCATAAATTCCCGGTGGAACTCTTACCGCTTTAGCATTTGATTTTTTGATAATATTTTCTAATGAGCTCTGCCATTGCGAATCAGCTTCATGGCCACTTTCTTTTTTCAGGGTATAAAAACTTTCAGAGTAATTTTCATACATATACATTGGTGGTGTTGATTTGCAGCCACTAAGAATTACGGTAAATAACAGAAGTGTTAATACTAATTTCATGTTGATCCTATGATTATTGTTATTGAGGAATATTTATTTCTTTTTCATGATCATCGCCGAGTAATACGTCACGCTGAACAACTACCTGACCTCGTTTGGTAACTATAATTGTATGCTTACCTGGTGTTACCTTATATTGTTGTTTAGGGCCGGCTTTGGTTACCAAAAATGCAGGTGCTCCATCAATAGAAACTTCAGCATCTGTAATATTTCCTGAGAAATAAAGATAAGATACTGGTTCTGTAGTCATTTGACCTGAACTATAAGTGTTGTAACTACTACAAGCCGATGTAATAGCCAGTAGTGAAAATATAAATAATGTCCGAATAATATTCATTTTAATGTCCTTATGTTGTTATTTAATAATTTCTTGAATAAACAAATCTTTATAATCATTTGCTTTGATATAAGTGTCCAAGTTGCCCTCTATTATTTGGCTAAATGAAACCTCTGATTCTGGTGTATCGCCAAATGAGCTTATCACTTTAACTTTAGCAATCGTTTTACCGGGTAAGGTGATAAACATACCTGTTTGAGGGTTCTTAACTTTTTTACCCGCCTTGACTACTTCAAAAGTTGCCCCTTGTTTAATATTCTGAGACTTACCACCAGAAATTATTAAATTGCCTTCATCATAAGAAAGAACATAAGAACGCCATGCTTTACCTAACATATTTTCAACAATATTTGAGGCTAAATCTGTAATCGCTACATCTATTACTTTGTCATTTAACGAACTATCGTAAGCCGCTTTGTCACCCACACCTAGTACAGTACCTGCTTCAGAATAAGCTATGCCTTTACCTTTTTCTGAGTAGATAATTTGACCTGTAGAGACATCAATAATACGAATATTTACAGTAGCATTGGCTTCTTGACGTTTAACACGTGAGAAAACGCCTACATCGCTAACTTCTTTACGACCAAACTCAGTAATAGAGCCAACAATTATAAAATCAGCTGCGTTATTTAGTGCTGAACTGCCTGACATAGAGAGTTCTTTTTCAATTTTGCTTAAGTCCGCACGCTCAAGCATGATGAACTTACCCGTTTCAAATAATTTTGATGAAAGAATATCCATTGCTTGTTTACCAATACGGTTATTATCGCTATCAATAAAAAAGCTTTGTCCGTAGGACGTTTCGTTGGTGAAACGACCAATAGCAACTTTTCTTTTTAGATATTTAGTTTGCTCTGTACTGGCTGATATTGTTTTACTTATAGCGGGAGATTTAACTGGTGTGTTGTGAATTTCTTTTTTTTCAACCGTTGCGCAACCGGTGAATATTAGACTAACTGACATAGCTAGCATTAGTGTTTTATGATTCATCTTATTCCTTGATAACATTAAAAATTTAAAAAATATTAACATAAAAAAAATAAAGGTTCCCATTTTTATGAGTGATTTTATTTACGACTTTAAACCATTCATTCAACAGTAACTTTTTTATATTTCTAGTTATTTAAGCAAGCTCTGTATGCTATAGGTATTTAACTCCGTAGATATAATATATTGTTGCTCTAATGTATAAGCTTGTGCTTCACCTGTAGTAGTAGTAGTAGTAGTAGGTAAAAAAATAGTTCATTAGAAAATATATAGCAAAAATCAAATACTAAGGTCAAAGCGCACCTAGTTGCCAGTATTGTCTTTTAATTTGTACCGTATTGACCTTAAGTATTGCGAAATCAATTAAGGATTAGATCACTTTTACTAAAATGATGTTAAGAGGGGTTTCATTACTTCGGTGTCATACATTAACAATAACAAACCTACGGTTGTCTCTATTTTCTCTTTACTAGGAGATAGTTCACAGATACAGAATTGCTGGGCAAGTTGACAAAGCTCACAGCGAATAACTCTTTGACCTCGCGCTTTATAGGTGGTGGTACTAATACTTTTACAGTACTGATTTAATTGATGGACGGCGTGCATGGTTCACTAATTTGCAGAGAAAAAAAGCCCCAACAATTATATCAGTGCTGGGTCTTAGTGTTGAGAAAAACTAGCTAATTTCACCTGTTAACGACTACATTGACGAGGTATCTTTATTCTCATGCTTTTCCAGAGTCACAGTAAAAACATTAATACTGGCAAGTGGCTCAATCTCAGTTTTCAATTGCTCTTCTAACATGTCAACTTTAGCAATACTTAGGCAA
>NZ_JABSOV010000130.1 GCF_013215345.1 Colwellia sp.
GAAGCACCTTACAAGTTAGCCCTACCTTCATACGTAAGAAATGATGTTTCAGTCTCTTACACTATGGATGTAGCCAATGAGGCGGACTTACGTTTATTCGGTGGTGTTAATAACATCTTTGATAATAACGGTGCGTTTATCTTAGGTGGTAAAGGTAATTTTGATAGCGAGTACGGTGGTGGTAAAGGCCGTTATATCTATTTAGGTGCTGAAATCAGCTTCTAAGCTTAACAAACTAAGCTAATTGTTATGGAGGCTAGCCAAGCTAGCCTCCATTTTAAATCCTCACATGGAAGTCGCTTTCTTCTCTAGTAAGACGTTTCCTGCAGTACCTTACCCTTATCTTGTTTATCTCATTTTCCGGAGTTTCTATGTTTTCTTCTCTTTCCATTACCGCACGCTCAATCGCGCTAACATCAATTATATTGCTAGCTAGTAGTGCTTCAACTTTTGCTTTGCCTCTTTCAACGAATGTATCCGATGAGAAAGTAAAAGCTGACGCATTAGCACCAGTAAATGACGGCCCTTATGTTTTTGTTAATGAACAGCAACAACTTGAATCTTACTGGCTGTGCCAAGGGGAAGTGCTAACAAAAACCACTAAAATGGTTAACTTTCCTCTGTCGGTATCTGCTTGTAACATGCCTGCCGCGATACATGCTTTAAGCAGTATTGAAAATAAGGTACTTGAATTTTCAGGTGATTATCCAGTCGCAGCCTTAAGTGATTTTCACGGTAAATATGACTTAATGATTGAGTTATTAACCAATAACAACATTATTGATAAAAATAGAGACTGGGCCTTTGGTAGCGGACACTTTGTTATCACGGGTGATATTTTTGACCGTGGTGACAAGGTTACTGAAATACTATGGTTTTTATATGATTTAGAGCAGCAAGCGAAAAAAGCAGGCGGTGATATTCATCTGACTTTAGGTAACCATGAAGTGATGGTACTTAATGGTGATTTACGTTACTTACATGCTAAATATATTGAAACGGCGAGTAAGTTAAATAAGCCCTTTGAAACACTCTTTGCCGAAGATAGTATTATCGGTAACTGGTTACGTAGTAAACCGGTATTAGTAAAAGTAAATAATATGTTATTTGCTCACGGTGGTTTCCATCCAAGTTTGGCGACAGAAAAGCGCAGCTTAGTGGAAATCAATACAGTGTTTAAAGATAGCCTGGTTAAAGCTGAGCTTGATAAACCTCGGGAAGGCTGGGCAAAGTACTTGCACAAGACTAACGGCCCTATTTGGTATCGTGGTTACTTTGCAGCCGATCGCGGAAAAGATGGTGGAGCAACGTCTAGTGAAATTGACTTGTTACTTAAACATTTTGATGTCGAACATCTAATTGTCGGCCACACCTCACAAAAACAAATAGAGACCCGCTATCAAGGTCGCGTAATCGCTATAGATTCAAGTATCAAACGTGGCAATTATGGTGAGATATTATTTATCGAGAAGGGTAAAAAATGGCGTGGCAGCTTGAGTGGTAAAGTATTACCACTTTATCATCAATAAGGTATTAGTAAATACACCGTGATTAGGTGTTACCTATGTCACAAAAACCAAAAACCAAAAACCAAAAACCAAAAACCAAAAACCAAAAACCAAAAACCAAAAACCAAAAAAGCCAATATCAGTGATGATATTGGCTTTTTGGCTTTAGCTAAGGTAACAGTATCTAAACCTGTAAGTACTAGCTAGAGAGTTTAATCTTTAATTTCAGCATTATGATAAACGTTTTGTACATCATCACAATCATCTAACATGGCAATAAACTTCTCAAAGTTTGCTAGGTCTTCTTCACCTTCAACATCGATGTAGTTTTGTGGAACCCAAGTGATTTCTTCAACTTCTAACTCAAACTCTGGCATAGAGTTAGCAAATTCAGTTTTGATTTTGAAAAACTCAGTATGAGGTGCATAAACGGTAATAATACCGTCTTCTAATTCAACGTCACTTACATCAATATCAGCCATCATTAGGTTTTCTAATACGGTTTCATCATCTTCACCTTTAAAGGCAAAAACAGCTTGATGATCAAACATATGAGAAACTGTACCCGATGAACCAATTTTTGCGTTGCTTTTAGAAAAACATTGACGAACGTCTTTAATGGTACGGTTACCGTTATCAGTTAAACAGTCAATAATTACCATGCAGTTGCCTGGACCAAAGCCTTCGTAACGTGCTTCAACGAAATCTTCACCGCCAGCACCAGAAGCCTTCTTAATCGCATTTTCAATTACGTGAGTAGGAACTTGGTCTTTCTTGGCGCGGTCAATTAAGCCACGTAAAGTAAGGTTACCATCGGGATCAATACCACCATTTTTAGCACAAACGTAAATTGCTTTACCGTACTTAGAGTAAACTTTAGTTTTGGCCCCAGCGGTTTTGGCCATAGATAATTTGCGGTTTTGGTAAGCTCTGCCCATCTCAATGTCTTCTTTTATGTTCGAAAAATATAATGCGATAGATTCTACCAGCCTCAATGGTAGCTTGACTAGTGTTCTTACGGAAAATAGCAAAATACAGCCTTTACTCGGTGGGGCTATGATCTTGCTGGTCATTATTATTTAGTTACCGCAGCTGTTTAATAATCAAAATTTTATTCATAGCTACAATAATCAGCTAATGCAGTGCTTACTTAAACAAGTCCGTAACTAACAGTTATATCTGCCGCAAGTAAGTTAGCAATGAGCTGAAATTACAGTTAATAGCATTAAGTTACCTGACTTTGAAGTACTATTAAGCTTGTGATATAACCGTATTTACCATCTAGCTTAGGGAGTTCGATTGTGACTGAGCAACTAACAGAACAATTAGCAGAGCATTTAACAGAACAAGATATTATTAATAAAATTAGCCAGCGACAATGTTTTAAAGCGACTATTACCGGTGGTGCATTTACATTAAAATTGAGCGCTATACACCTGCAATGTCAGCAGCAATTCATGATGGCGGAAATTTCCGCGCAGAATTAGCAGATAACTGTTTGTTGGAAAAGTCAGATCGTTATTATGAAGAAGATCCTTATACCGGTAGTTTTATTAGTAAGCAAGCCATCACTTTAATCGCCCACGACTCGCGTTATGAAGATGACTTATCGATGATAATATCGAATAAAGTTAAGATGAGTGTCGCTTAATACCTTGTTGTATTTAATAAAATACTCAAATGTAAATTTAATTAGGGAAAGATAAATAGCATGTCAGAACAAAAGCAAGAACAAAAAACGGCCGAAGTAGCAGAGGTAACAGAAGTTAGCCATGACCCTGTACGCAAGATCACTAAATATGTCTTGGCTATTACCGCTTTAATCTTTATCTGGTACATCATAGCTGACAGACATGCGCCTTGGTCAGATCAGGCCAGAGTACAAACTTATGTTATCCCTATTGTGCCGCAAGTGTCAGGTCGGGTAACGGAAGTACTGGTTAAACAAGATCAAATAGTAAAAGCGGGTGAAGTCTTATTTCGTATTGACCCAAGTGATTATGAGTTGGCCGTTGAAGATGCTGAAGCTGCCTTGGAGTTAGCCGGACAAGAAATTGGTGCCGGTATGGCCTCTGTGGTTACCGCTCAAGCTCAACTTGTGGTGGCAGAAACCAATGTTGAACATGTTAACGCACAAAGTGCTCGTGTTTTTGAAATGGAGCGTAAAAATGTCCTTTCACATTCTGACGGTGACAAAGCACGTGCGGCAATCAAGGCGAGTAAAGCTCAGGTAATTAGTGCGGAAGCGAACTTAGATAAAGCCAAGCAAGCATTAGGTGTTGAAGGAAATGATAACCCTCGTATTCGCTCTGCCATGGCGAAATTGAAAAAAACACAACTTGATTTAAGCCGAACAGTAGTACTTTCACCGTCTTTAGGTGGCATTACTAACTTGCAAATTGATACCGGTTTTTATGCTAAAGCTGGCGCGGCAGCTATGACTTTTATTGAGGGTAATACGGCTTGGATTCAAGTGAATTTACGCGAGAATAATTTAGCCAATTTAGCCATAGGTAACCCAGTTGAAATAGCGCTAGATGTTGATCCTGGCACCATTTATCACGGAAAAATCAGCAGTATAGGTTTTGCCGTTGATACTTCTTCTACCAGTGCTGTTGGTGGGTTAGCAAATGTTGAGTCAAAAACTGGTTGGCTTAGAGATGCTCAACGTTTCCCGGTAATGATCACCTTTGATGATGACAGTACTAAAGGCAAGCGCCGTTTAGGCGGGCAAGCCGATGTACAAATTTATACCGGCGATAATTGGTTTGTGAACAGCTTAGGTTGGTTGTGGATTCGAGTACTAAGCATACTTTCTTATGTCTACTAGCATAAAAGCTAAGGTTAGTGCCAGGCCAGCTAGTTTTATTTTGACATTATATGCAGATGTTAATGCTATGCGTGTCTTGCGCTTTGCTTTTGGTGTTACTGTTGCTTGCGCTTTAGCTTATGGCATTAATTGGCCGCTGGCTTTTTTAATGCCTGTTTTTACCGCGTTGATTTTAGCAATGCCATTGCCAAAACCATCGCTAAAAGCTAGCCTCAACAACATGATGAGTACCTTACAAGCATTTGCTCTAGGGTTGGCTTTCTCATTGTTTTTTTTACAATATCCTATCGCCTATTTAATTGCGTTGGCCTTAGTGTTATTTCATTTATATTATTATTTAAACCGTGGTGGTTCGTTTTGGTTTACCTTAATGTCGATGATTGCCATTTTAGTGTTACCTATGATTGCTAATAGCAATGAAGGCTTAGCTATAGGGTTTTCGGCAGGTTTTGTTTATTCAAGCTGGTTAACCATTGCTATGCTTTGGCTGGCGCATTTTGTTTTTCCTGATCCAAGTTTTACCCAGTTTCCAGTAAAACCAAAATACACTAATCGCTATGCTAAAGTCGCCGCTCAGCTGGCCCTTAAAAGTACCCTAGTTACTTTTCCAATTGCCGCTGTGTTTATTACTTTTGGCTTGAGTGATTATTTGTTAATAATGATTTTTTCAGCGATATTCATCTTAAAACCTGATTTAACTCAAGGTAAAGAAGCCGGTCGAAACTCATTGTTGTCGACCTCGCTTGGTGGTGTATTTGCTTGGTTTTTCTATTGGCTAATTGTTGCGGTACCACAATTTTACTTTTACTTGCTGCTATTACTCGCAACGACGTTATTTTTTGGTCGCCACATCTTTGCTGGTACTAATATGTCGAAGTACTATAGCTCAGGATTTATTGCCTTATTAGTTATTATAAACAGTGCTATGGCGGCAGACTCAAATTTTAATGCTATTTTAGCCCAGCGTATTTTATTAATATCAGGCGCTATTATTTATATTGTTTGTGCGTTAAAAGTACTTGAGCGTTTTTTATTTACCACTAAATAAAGACTATTTAGTGCAGTGGAATCGTTGTTAACTACCCGGAGCTGAAATGCTTCTTTCCTTTCCTTTTGTTTATTTTACTTTATTGAAATGGGAGGGAATGGAGTTAACTTATTTTTAATGTTGCAATGCCTACTAGTTTTAGTCATTGGGTCATTTTAGGTAAGTTCACTAAAAAGTTCATTTTTAGAGCTTAGAGTAAACTGCGTTGTTGATAATATTTGATAACTTTTAGATAGTCGCGATAAAGAATATCAGGGGTAAAACTATTCATGCCAAGCTTTGTTACTTCAGGCATAAACACCGCCTGTAATTCAGCTGCTGGATTTATGAGTAATATTGTTAGCCCATGGCTAACTTGATAAAACGACTGATCTTTTGCCGCTGAAATAGCATCTTGGTTTTTAATGGCATGCTTATCCGCTTTATCTACATAAGCGCGATTAATTTTGACCTTTATCCCTAAACTTTGTTGAAAGCTTTGTGCATCTAGTGAGGTTTTTGCACGAAGGGCAACAAACTTATCTGAAAAATAATGAATGTACTGAGCAAGTATTGTTTGAGAGTCTCTGTCTGGGTCAATGGTATAAAAAATAAATTGTGTATCTAGCTTATCATTGCTTGCGTTGAGCAAGTTAGCAAGCTGAGTTAATGTGAATAAAGTCGTTGGGCAAATGTCAGGGCACTGAGTATAGCCATAACTAATAAAGTGCCACTTTCCGATGAAATAGTCACTATTAATAGCCTGTCCTAGATGGTTAGCTAGTTGAATATTTGTTAATAGCTGTGCCTCTTTTAATATAATGCCTTGTATCTTAGGCAACTCAATATCGGTATGAGAATCTGTGTTAGTGCTTAAACGATAAAAAAGTAGCGTTGATGTTATGACAACTAAAATAGGTAGTAATATTAAGGCTTGTTGCCAATTAGACTTATTCTTAGACAAGGTCTTCATGCCGGTTTACCACCAGTAAACAACAAGGCGGTCGAGTAATAAGGCAATAAAAAGTGCAATTAAATAATAAATGGAAACATAAAATGTTTTCAATGCTAATTGATTATCAACGGCCACTTTTAATTGAATGGCATAATAGCCAAACCATAGTCCTAACAGCAAAACTAATGATAAATAAAGCTCACCAGAATAGTGAAAAAAGTACGGTAATACACTAGCAATAATTGTTGCTAGTGTATAAAAAACAACGCAAGTCTTAGTATAGTTAACCCCTTTAATTACCGGCAACATGGGCACTTTAGCTCGTCGATAATCCTCAAGCCTATCTATTGCTAAGGGCCAAAAATGAGCTGGCGTCCACAAAAAAATAATCAGGGTTAATAATAGGGGTTCTAGAGCAATATTATTGGTGATACTGGTCCAACCTAACAAAGGTGGTATGGCGCCAGCAAAGCCACCATAAACAATATTTTGTGGTGTTCTATGTTTCAAAAAACAAGTATATATCAAGGCATAACCAATAAAGCCAACTAAGGTCAGTAATGCAGTTAAAAGGTTGATGTAATTTAACAATAAAAACATTGAGCTAGATACCAAACTAGCAGCAAAAAACAGCGCCTGCTTATTGCCAATGCGTTGCTTAACTAAAGGTCGCCATTGAGTTCTTTGCATTTTGGCATCAATGTTAACATCCACGACATGATTAATAACCGCTGCGGCACTAGCGGCAAAGCCTATGGCGATAGTTGAGATTATTATCAACTTAATGTCAAATTTTTGGGCACTGGCCAGATACATACCAACCATAGCGGTGATTAATATCATCAACACTACTTTTGGCTTACATAAGGTGAGGTAATCTTGCCAGCTAGCTAATTGAGATTCTTGCAACGAAGTGTTAGCGCTATTTTTCATTTGCTCTCCTACCTACAAAGCAATAATATCAAGGGTTAAAAAACGACATTATTCGGTTAACAAAAACATAATCTGCTTCACTCGACATCAGGGCAATAAAAATTAAAATAGCAATGGGTGGCAAAAATAGTAATAACTTAACGGCCATTCGCTCCCATGCTAAATGCATAAATACCATGATAATTAAGCCAGCTTTTAAAAACATAAAAACTAAAATAAGTGTCCATCTGAGTACGCCTTGAAATTGAAAGTAATCAACCATGTATGAACAGGCACTTAAGACAAAAAGTAATAGCCACACTTTCAGGTACATACTGATTGGATGCTGCTCAGACTTTGCTGCAACTATTTTTATTTTGGTGTTTTGTTTCATCATATTTGCCTCACCATAAATAGAAAAATGCAAAAATAAATACCCAAACCAAATCAACAAAATGCCAATATAGTCCGGTAATTTCAACGATGTGATAACCTTTCTGGTCGTACTTTCCTTGATTAATTCGTTTGGCAATCACGGTAAGATAAATAACACCAGCACTGACATGTAAGCCATGAAAACCGGTGATCATAAAAAATGCCGCGCCAAATTGATTCGCTCCCATTGGGTTCCCCCATGGCCGTATGCCTTCTTCTACTATCAATTTTGTCCATTCAAATGCTTGCATGCCAATAAAACTGGCGCCTAATAATGCCGTTGCTAGCATTAAATAGACGGTCTTTTTCTTATTTCCTTGATAGGCATAATTTACCGCCATAGCCATAGTGCCGCTGCTAGTGATTAAGATGAAAGTCATAATGGCGATTAAGACCAAGGGGATGTGATGACCAGCAATAGTTAAAGCAAAAACTTCACTTGGATTAGGCCAAGCAATAGCTGTTGACATACGTACGCTCATATAACTGGTAAGAAAAATACTGAAGATAAAGGTATCGCTTAATAAAAATATCCACATCATCAACTTGCCCCAAGGCATGTCAAAAGACTGTTTATCGGCGCTAAAATCGTTCACTACACTTTGCCAAGAAGAGGCACTAGTTACTTTATTGTTTGCCTCATGGTCTTTTTGATGGTCATCATTTTTCATAAACCCTCCCTAGAAGCCGCAAAATAAAGCAATAGTTTTAAAAGTATCGGCATCACTGGTTAATAAAAAAAATAGAAATAACCAAATAAAAAATAAATAATGCCAATACCGAGCACACAACTTGAGGCGGGAAGCTAGCTGTTGGTATGAGAGGTTAAAAGCAAAGAGCCATATACAACGCATGAATACTAATACGCCACCAATAATATGTAAGGCATGCACACCAGTAAGTAAAAAGTAATAGCTGTTAGCTGGGTTAGTAGTGATATAGAAACCTGACTGATTCAGTTGTTGCCAAACCTGAACTTGGCCACTGATAAACAGTAAAGTAAATAATGCTGTGGCTGTTAATGAAATAATTATGGCGTAGAGGCTTTGCTGTTCAGCAAATTTTTTCGCTAAAATAATACTAATACTTGCCAATAATAAATAAGCACTGTTTTGCCATAAAATGTCGGCATTGGTAAACGGTAACCATGGCTCTCCCGATAATGCTTGGAAATCAAAAGACTGAGTGCGTTGCAAAAAAGTTATGGTAAATAATAGAAATACCACAGTGATCACCGCCAATAAAAATTGTAATGCGGTACTCGCGGCTTTTTCTTTATTAAGTAGCGCAGAGGGTAGGCTAGCTTCTGGCTCTAACTCAGCGGGCAACCAAGGTTTTACTCGCAATGTTTTAATAATGTGCATTACTTCTCCCTCGGGCTATTATTTTGCTCATCAGCTAGATATTCAACGTCTTTGGGGGCGATATTTTGTGGAATAAAGTCATCTTTAACTTTAGGCACACTATAATCGTATGCCCAACGGTAAACCTGAGGTAATTTCTTACCCCAATTACCATGCCCTGGGGGGAATTGTGCTGTTTGCCATTCTAGTGATGTCGCTTGCCAAGGGTTCCTGCCTGATTTCTTGCCTTTAAAAGTACTCCAAATGACATTGATAATAAAAACCACTTGCACTAAACCAACAATAATAGCTGAAACCGTAATACCGGCATTAAGAGTCTGGGCGGATTCAGGAATGAAATCGGTATCTCCCATGGCATAATAACGTCGAGGTACTCCTAAAAAACCTAAATAATGCATGGGTAAATAGATAGCATAAGTGCCTAGAAATGTGCCCCAAAAGTGAAACTTGCCCAGTTTATTATTTAAAAAACGTCCGGTTACTAGTGGAAACCAATGATAAATGGCAGCAAATAATACCATTATGGGTGATACTCCCATCACCATATGAAAATGAGCAACAACAAAAAAGGTGTCTGACAAAGGTAAATCTATTACCACATTGCCTAACATCAGCCCTGTTAAACCACCATGAGTGAAAGTAAAAATAAAGCCAATGGCAAATAACATTGGCACGGTAAGATGGATATTGCCGCGCCATAAAGTTAACAGCCAGTTGTAAACTTTTAACGCCGTAGGAATAGCAATAATGAGTGTCGTGGTGGCAAAGAAAAAGCCAAAGTATGGATTCATACCGCTAACATACATATGGTGTGCCCAAACAACAAAACTTAAACCTCCAATGGCGATAATGGCCCAAACCATCATCCGATAGCCAAAAATATTTTTTCGAGCATGGATGGATATAACATCAGAAACCATGCCAAAAGCAGGCAAGGCCACTATGTATACTTCCGGGTGGCCAAAAAACCAAAATAAGTGTTGAAACAATATTGGACTACCACCGCTATGCTCTAATGTTTCTCCTAACGATAAAATGGCCGGCATAAAAAAGCTGGTACCGATCACTTTATCAAAAATCATCATAATGGCACTGACTAGCAACGCAGGAAAAGCTAACAATCCCAAAATCGTCGCGACAAAAATTCCCCAAAGAGTTAAAGGCATACGCATTAGCGTCATACCTTTGGTGCGAGCCTGTAAGATAGTGGTAACATAATTGAGACCTCCCATAGTGAAAGCAACAATAAATATGGCT
>NZ_JABSOV010000131.1 GCF_013215345.1 Colwellia sp.
ACCTCAAGGCTAGGCGCGCTAATACCGGGTGTTGCCTTAATGATATCTATGGAATGATTTGCATGGGTTTTCATGATGGTAAATTCATCATCAGTTAATTTACCGGGCTTATTGAGGATTTCATCCGGTATTTTTATTTTGCCAATATCATGGAGGAAGGCACCGATGGAGAGTTGTTCAATGATGTCTCTTTCTAAACCCAAATAACGCCCGAAAAGCGTAATATAAACAGAAACGGCAACAGAATGTTCTAATAGGTATTCATCTTTCTCTCGAATATTTAACATACAAGCAAGGGCGTCAGGGCAGTTGAATATTGCATCAATAGACTTATTAGTCACCTCAATAACAGGTGACAAATTAAGGCTGCTACCACTGAGGGCATCACTAAACAATTTTTTTTGAATTGATTTTGATTGGTTAAAAATTTCTTTTGCTTGTTCAAGCTGTTCTCGGTTCAGAGGTGATGGCTTGATATGAGTCGACTCTGTTTTTTCGTTGCTAGCTGCGATTGTTTTGCTATCGTCAATTAATACACAATGAACATTCTTACTTTTAAGGTGCTTAATGACCGCTTGGCTTTTTATGTGACCTGCGGCAGTTAAAGAAAAATTATCTGCTTGGTTAATAATCTTTACTACATAATGGCCAACAGTTAACTCGGAAATTTTTTTTTCAATTAGCATGCGCTCGCGCCGTGTTTTAGGGCTAGTATTTCAACAGAAGTCATTTGGAAGCTTGCTTATACTAGCGAAAATTTTTTATTATATGCTGAATAATACTAGTCATATTTAGCTAGTTATTCCATTTTAGCACCACTTTAAAATACCAACTTGGCGTTAAATTTGCTCTACAATAGGAGTTTAGTTAAATAAATTTCATATTCACCGCTTGTTTGCCGATATAGGGGGGAAGCAGGTTTAGCCTAGTTAGGATTATTATGCGTATTTTATTTTTGTTTTTTATCTTTTTAGCCAGTTTTCTATCTATTATGCCATCAGCTATGGCGATGGCAAAAAATATGCAAGCGGTGCAGATCTACACTGATAATCAATTACTTGATTTAATAAGAGATAATAAACATTTAAGTCAAGTGGTGCTAGATGAATGCCAATTAGTACAAGATATAGAAGCGCGAGCTAATATATCCAAAATGCCCTCTTATCAATTTTTATGGGGTGATATGTTGGCCTATGGTGTCTGTGTTAAAAAAGACATTTCCTTAGGCTTACATTATATGCATCTCGCCGCTGATCAGGGTTTAGCGGAAGGCTTAGAACAATTAGGTCGCTATTACCATATTGGTAAATTTATGCAGGTTGATATTGAACGCGCCATTGTTTATTTAAAAACAGCGGCAAGTTTAAATAACTTAGCCGCGCAAATGCGTTTAGCGGGTTTATATCAACAGGGCTATGGTAGCCCATTAGACTTCCCGGCCTTGTATTCTCAACTACATCATTCTTTAACAGATGATAAAGCAACCCATAAAAAAATCAGTGAATTATTGACTGACCTTGCCAGTAAAATGCCGAGTAAAGTCGTAGCACAAGCGAAAAGTACTAGTTATACCAATTAAATTAATTAAGTTTACAACTTTCAATGAGAATAAATTTTCAATAGGAAGGCGCTTGATTGAGTAATAGCTGGCTATTGGGATTGAAAGTAACGAAGTTATTGGCTATTTAGGCCATTTGAAAATGGCTACTTAGTTATTGTAGTTGGTATCCTACCAATTAAGCGTTGGCTTAAGGCTGTTAATTTAATCTTTATGGTATACTGGCAACTAGTTATCCTTAAATACTGACCCTTTATATAGTGACCTATAACGATCCACACGCGAAACGCGAAGCCAAAAAATACGATAAGCCAGTTGCCTCGCGCGAATTACTGCTATCAATCATCGAAAAATGCTCACCGCCACCCAGCTTTAATAGCTTGGTTAAAACGCTAAAGTACGATGAAGAATACCAACTTATTGGTTTGAAACGTCGTTTACGTGCCATGGAAAATAGTGGTCAGTTAATCTTTAATAAATTCAAACAATACGCAGTGCCGGAAAAAAATAGCCTACTGACCGGCAAAGTTATCGGTCATAGGGACGGTTTTGGTTTCTTTTCGCCAGATGATTCATCGATTACCGATAAAAAAGGCAAAGACTTTTATATCTCTTCTTATGAGATGCAGCGTGTTTTTCATGGTGATATCGTGCAAGCCATTTTGGTTGACCGCACCGATCGCAAAGGCCGTAAAGAAGTTAAAATTCTTGAAGTTATTGAACCAAGGCAAGCACCCATAGTTGGTCGTTTATATGTTGATCATCATATTTGCTCGGTAGTGCCCGAAGACAGTAAAATTAAACAAGAAGTGCTAATAGATCCTGAAGCTAGGCTTAGTGCTCGTCATGGTCAAATGGTGGTTGTTGAACTAGTACAAAGACCGACTAGGCGCACTAGTGCCATTGGTAAAGTGATTGAAGTGTTAGGTGACCACCTTGCCCCAGGCATGGAAATCGAAATAGCCTTACGCGCCCATGATTTACCTCACCAGTTTTCCCATTCCGTACAAGCGGAAGTGGCCAGTATTGCTGATGAAGTTGAAGAGTCAGCTAAGTTACCACGCAAAGACTTACGTGACTTACCGCTAGTAACCATTGATGGTGAAGATGCTCGCGACTTTGATGATGCGGTCTATTGTCAGCCGAAAAAATCAGGTGGCTGGCGCTTATGGGTAGCGATTGCCGATGTTAGTTATTATGTAAAAGATGGTACAGACCTTGACGAGGAGGCAATATCTCGTGGTAATTCGGTCTATTTTCCTAGCCAAGTTATCCCTATGTTGCCCGAGAAACTCTCTAATGGTTTATGTTCACTAAAACCAGATGTTGACCGTTTATGTATGGTTTGTGAAATGACGGTTAGCGCTACGGGTAAACTCTCAGGCAGTAAATTTTATCCTGCAGTAATGCGCTCTCATGCCCGTTTTACTTACACCAAAGTCGCCGCTATTCTTGACGGTGATGAAGCGCTGGTTAATGAATATCAAGCCTTGGTACCTGATTTAAAAAATCTTGAGAATATGTACCATGCCTTAACGGATGCCCGTCTTAAACGTGGCGCTATCGCTTTTGAAACGCAAGAGTCTATTTTCCTTTTCAATGAAGATAAAAAGATTGATAGTGTTGTGCCGTTAATTCGCAATGACGCTCATAAAATCATTGAAGAATGTATGATTTTAGCCAACGTAGCGACAGCGAAATTTATTGAAAAGCATGAAAAACCGGGTTTATTCCGTGTGCATGAAAAGCCTAATGAAGATAAGTACCGTAACTTTATTACTTACTTAAATGAGCTTGGTTTATCAATGCCAGTAAAAGAAGAGCCGGAGCCAAGAGATTACGGTGATATATTAGCGAAAGTGGCGGGTCGTCCAGATCAAGAGCTTATTCAAACCATGCTGTTACGCTCAATGCGCCAAGCGGTTTACCAAAGTGACAATGAAGGTCATTTTGGTTTAGCGCTGCCGTCATACAGTCATTTTACTTCACCTATTCGTCGCTACCCGGATTTAGTAGTGCATCGAGTGATTAAAGCTATTCTTGAAAAAGAAGCTAAAAGTGCTGCAAATGAAGGTAGTTACGAATACTCGTTAGAGCAAGTTATTGAACTAGGAGAACATTGTTCAATGACCGAAAGACGCGCCGATGAAGCTACTCGCGACGTTGCTGATTGGCTCAAGTGTGAATTTATGCAAGACCATGTTGGTGACAACTTCACTGGCGTTATTTCAACGGTGACTAACTTTGGCATGTTTGTTCGTTTACAAGACTTACATATTGAAGGTTTGGTGCATATCACTTCTCTTGGTCGTGATTTTTACCACTTTGATGATGTTCGCATGTGTCTTACCGGTGAAAACAGTGGCAATAAATTCCGTGTCGGCGATGAAATTCGTGTGCAAGTTGCCGCGGTTAACCTTGATGAAAAGAAAATAGATTTACGACTTGAAGGTGTTGATGTTGACGATTCACCTCAAGGCAGGTCTAAAGGAAAATCTAAAGATAGGCCTAAAGGTAAGTCTAAAAGCAAAGGTGGTCGGCGTTCAGGGAAAAGCTCTGAGGCAAGTCAACCGACTGACAACAGTGTGAATAATGCGACCGCTAAAAAAGGCAAGTCTAAAAGTGGCGCTAAAAGTAAGTCTAAAGGCTCGGCTAAAGGCCATGCTAAAGATAAGCCGAAAGAAAAAAGTAAAGTGAAAAAACGCAGTGCGCGTAAAAAACGTCCGGGTAAAAATGCCCGCAAGAATACCAAGAGCGACGTGACAAAATAGTGTAATAAACCCTTATTACTTCGGGTATTAAACTTCGGTTATTAATTTAAAGATAGAGAAAGAACATGGCAAAAAATGAAGAGTTAGTTTTTGGTATTCATGCAGTTAATGCCTTAATTAACGCAGCACCGGAGCGTTTTATCGAAATATGGCTATTAAAAGGTCGTGAAGATGACCGCATGATGCCAATCATTAATTTATCTCGTAAATACGGTATCGGTACTCAATTGGCCAGTCGTAAAGTATTGGATGAAAAAAGTGAAGGTGAGCAGCACCAAGGCGTTGTTGCCCGTGTTAGACCGGGTAAAGCCTATACAGAAAATGACATAGATGACATTTTACAAGCCGCTGAGAAAAAAGGTATACCACCATTCTTACTCATCTTAGATGGTGTTACCGATCCACATAATCTAGGTGCTTGTTTACGTAATGCCGATGCTGCTGGTGTACAAGCCATCATAGTTCCAAAAGATAATGCCGCTCAAATCACCCCTACCGTGCGTAAAGTTGCTGTTGGCGCTGTGGAAAGTGTGCCTTTAGTACAAGTAACTAACTTATCAAGAACAATGAAGCAGCTGCAAAAACAAGGTATTTGGATAGTCGGCACGGCCGGTGAAACTGATACCTGTTTATATGACACCAAACTGGCAGGTCCGATGGCTCTAGTGATGGGCGCTGAAGGAAAGGGGATGCGTCGATTGACTCGCGAAAATTGTGACCAATTAGTTAAGTTGCCTATGGCAGGCACCGTTTCTAGTTTAAATGTATCAGTGGCAACAGGTATTTGCCTGTTTGAAATGGTACGCCAACGTTCTATTCAATAATGGACTCATTCGGCTTGTCATTAGGTAAGTCGAATTAATAATAAAAGGGAATTTTACCAATGAAAAAATTATCTATTGCTATAGCTTTAATACTAGCAAGCTTACTTATAGCGCCAAAACTTATTGGCTCTGTCGTTGAAGAAGAGCGCGAAAAAGTACTGGTTGAACTGAATAACACTGACGGTATTACCTTAACTACTAGCCAATATACTAGCAGTTGGTTTGGTGCTGAAGTGACATCTGAACTGACTTTTTCCCTTGATGACGCTGGTTTAGCTGATGTTACTATTCTTTTAGAGGAGCAGTTGTCATTTGGCCCTGTGATTATCACTGAGCAAGATTGGCATCTAGGACTTGGCTATTCCGCGATGAAATTTAAATTTTCAGCGGCTGAAGTTGATGATGAAATTATCGAGCTTATTAATGAAAAGCTTCACCTTGGCGCCTTGCTTAGTTTTAATAAAAATGTCACCACCTTTATTAAAACTGATGAAATGAGCTATCAAGATGGCGAGACTCTTATCGTCTCTGCGCCGGCGGAAGCAGAATTTAGCCTTATTAATAATGAGACAATTATTGGTGACTTTTCTTGGGGTGGTCTTGAAGTCAAAGGAGAAGGCGAACGTTTTGTTATTGGCACTGTAGCTATGTCAACCGAGCAAAAGGTTGTCAGTGGCGACTACTTGCAAGGAACGGCTATTTTAACGGGTGATGCTACTTTCAATGTTACTAATATTGATATGTATAGCCAGAACAGACATGTTTTTTCATTAAGTGAAGCGGGCTTAACCAGTGTAGTTTCATTAGATGATGAGCTATTAGCACTTAAGTTAAAATATAATGCTAAAGAAATTAGCGCATCAGGGCAGAGTTTTGAACAGCCTAATTTAGAAGTAGTACTAGCGAATATTGATATCAATGCCTTACAAGAATTGAATAAGCTGAGCGCTAAACTATCGATAGGTGTGGCAGGGCAGGATTACTCAGCCGAGTTATTAGCGGCATTGTCAGAGGTTACTGATCAAATCTTAGCGAAAGAGCCAAAATTGACTGTGACCGATTTAAGTGTCGTCACTGAACAAGGCAAGATTGCTAGTGAGTTTGCTTTGAATATCAATAAAGATCTGTTTGATTTTAATAGCGTTAACTCGAATTCAATGGCCTTGATTACGGCTTTAGAAGCGGATGCAAAGGGTAGCGTACCTATGGAGTTTCTAACTCAGTTCGGTATGGCGCCTATGGTAGATGATTTTGTTGCGCAAGGTTACTTAACCAGACAAGATAATGACGTGAGCTTTGTTGCTAAATATGTTGAAAGCCAGTTAACCATCAACGGTAAAGCCTTTCAGTTATAACACTTTTAATGGCTAACTAAGCTGGGTAAATTCAGGTAACTAAGTAAACAAATACAAAAAAGGCTTATTGTTTGAAACAATAAGCCTTTTTATTTGATGTTTCTCTAATAATTAGAATTTTACTGAGAAGAGTAAATTTATTTAACTTGCTTTATTTGTAGTAGCTTAAACATTTTTCTACTTCGTTTTTAGAGCCCATAATAACTTCAACACGTTGGTGGATGCTATCAGGTTCAATATCCATAATACGGCCTTGGCTAGTCATAGCTAAACCACCTGCTTGTTCAAGTAAAAATGCCATAGGATTAGCTTCATACATTAAACGTAGTTTGTACGGTTGCTCAGGCTTTCTGCTATCGGCAGGGTAAGTGAAAATACCACCGCGACATAATACACGATGAATATCACCCACCATGGCAGCTATCCAGCGCATATTGAAGTTCTTACCACGAGGACCGGTATCACCAGCGATTAAATCGTTAATGTATTCTTGCATAGGCGCTTGCCAGAAACGTTGATTCGACATATTAATAGCAAACTCTTGGGTATCAGTAGGAACTTGTACATTGCGTTCTACTAAGATAAAACTACCATGAGTTTTATCTAGTACATAAAAATGTGTACCACTACCTGTAGTCATCACTAACATAGTTGATGGGCCATATAAGACATAACCTGCACAAACTTGGCTGTTACCAGCTTGTTTAAACATATCATCATCGCCAGCTTTAATATCTTCAGGCGCTTCATGAATTGAGAAAATAGTACCAATTAATGAGTTGATATCGATGTTCGAACTACCATCAAGGGGATCGAAAGAAACAATATATTTACCGTTCTCATCACCAGCAACTGAGTGATCTTCTTCCTCAGATGAAATCGCTTTTACAAAACCAGACTCTAGTAAAATATCTTTAAATAAATCATTGGCAATAACATCCAATTGTTTCTGAACTTCGCCTTGAATGTTTTCATCAAGGGTTGAGCCCATTACGTCACCTAAGTGGCCTTGGCTAACTCGAAACGAAATTTCTTTCGTGGCAGCTAAAATAGTTTTGATTAATGAAATTAAATCAAGAGGTACATTGTCTTGGCGTAAAGCTGGGGCTAGTCGTTGCATTAGGTTACCTAAATTACTTTAAAGTTGTTTGGCTTGGTTTGAATTAGTTTACTTGTCATAGCAAATTGCCATGGTGTTGGGCAATTCTTGCGTATTCATATTCGCGTAATCAGTCGTGTAATGTTTCATGTAGTCATTTAAAACGACTCACATATTATAGCAAGGTTGTACTTCGCTTTAACATGCTTAACGCGATTAATTTACCGATAATACTTGCTATTGCTACACTTCACTGGTTTTTAGACGAGTAAAGCTAAAGCGTATTTACAATACCAGGCATCGCTAGCACGGCTAAATTACCTGCCTGATAGTGCAAATTTCCTCCCATAATACACCAATCTAAGTTCAGCCAGGTTATAACTTCTCCAACCGAAACCTTTCATAAAAGTCCTACAAAAGGCGATAGCAGACATAAAGAGCAGCTATAGCATAGTGGCTAAATCTCATAATAAAACATGCCTTGTATTTTAAAGTTAACTGGTAGCCAAAATATTTTTATTTATTGCTTGATAGTACTAATTAATTAAAAACTTTTAAGATTTTTAGTACTGAAACTCGAGTACTTGCTAAAATGCACAGTAACACTGTTTTTGTATTATAATTCATTTAATGTGAATATATATACGAATTTGTAATGTTAAATACTTAATGTAAAGCTATAATACAGTCAATCATCGACCTTAAGGTATACAATATATTGTATGCATTGTAGGTTTTATGTTAATAACCGAGGTATTTAGGTGGTTTAGTTACTCTAGATCAATTTTTTATAAAAAAATCTGCTTTATTTTTTTACTTTTTTATCGTTAGAAATTTAAATGTTTACTGCAGGACTTTGGTGCTGGTCTTGTTTTAAATTTGAGCGCTAAGCGGGTGAATTAAATGCACTTTATTGGTATTTATGTTTAAAAGTGTATGCTAATTGTTATCAGATGTTACTTGTTGTTTTTATTTAACTAAACATTTACATAACCGATTCCTTATTTTACCTATTGTAATGAATTTAGCGCTGTTTTATAAATAATTGACTGGGTTGTTTTGTGAACATTGTAATAAACAATCAAAAAACATAATAAAAATAATAAATAAATGAATAATTATAACATGACTCCAAAATAGGGAAGAAATAATATGTCTAATAAATTCCGTACGGGAACTTTAGCGTTAGCCGTTAGCATGGCGTTAGGTACTGTATCTGCATATGCTGCAGAAGATGATGCCAAAGCAGTAAAAGAAAAAAGTGTTGAACGAATCGCTGTTGTTGGTACAAGATCTGCTCCTAGATCTGTTGCTGATTCACCAGTACCCATTGATATTGTTGGTGGTGATGAACTCGGTAAAAATGCTTCAAGTGATATGCTTGATATGCTGCAAGGAGCAATTCCTTCATTAAATGTTCGCCAACAACCAATATCTGATGCCGCATCTTTTATTCGCCCGGTTAACTTACGTGGTTTATCATCAGACAGTACGTTAGTTTTACTTAACGGCAAACGACGTCACAGGGCTTCTGTTATTGCCTTTCAAGGTGGTGGCGTAAATGATGGTGCCCAAGGTCCTGATATTTCGGTGATCCCTAGTGTTGCGATAAAACAAGTAGAAGTGCTTCGTGATGGTGCTGCTGCGCAATATGGCTCAGATGCCATTGCTGGTGTATTGAACTTTGTGTTAAAAGACAGTGCCGACGGTGGCTCAATTTCGGTAAAAGCAGGTGAATATTATGAAGGTGATGGTGGCTTATTGGTCGTTGATGGTAATATTGGTATGCCGTTTACCGATGATGGCTTTGCTAACTTAAGTTTTCAGTATAAAACTGCCGAAGCCACTAGTCGAAGCGTGCAACGTCCAGATGCTCAGGGATTAATAGATGCAGGTAACACTCATGTTGCTAGTCCTGCAATGGTTTGGGGTAATCCTGAAATTGAGGATGACATTACACTATTTGCTAATGTCGGGCTTGATTTAGGTAATGATAACGAATTTTATATGTTTGGTAACTATTCTGATCGTACTGCTACCGGTGGTTACTACTATCGTAATCCACAAAACCGTGGCGGTGTATTTACCGATGGCAATGGCGACTTATTAGTTGGGGCAATGGATGGTAATGCGGCCGCATGTCCAAATATAGCCATTCTAAAAGGTTCTAATGGTGAAACTTTAGATGTCAGAAATCAGCAAAACTACATTGATGGTGTTGCTAACAACGATAATTGTTGGGCGTTTAATGAATTAATGCCTGGTGGTTATACACCACAATTTACCGGTGTCATTAATGATGTTTCTTTGACTATGGGCACTAGAGGTGACATTCAAGGCGGATTATTGGATGATGCTTATTATGACATCAGTGGCTCAGTAGGAAGAAACAAGTCAACTTATACCTTAGTCAACACAGTAAACCCATCCATGGGAGCATTAAATGCTAGCCAACCTAATAACGCCTTTGAAGCGGGTTCGTATATTCAGT
>NZ_JABSOV010000132.1 GCF_013215345.1 Colwellia sp.
AGAACCTTTTTGTGACGTGCACGAGCTTGTACACCACGTTTTACTCTAGCCATTTTCTATATCTCCTAATTAACCGTGACGTAAAAGTTTTTTAACTGACTTAATGTCAGCTGCGGCGATCATGCTTTTAGCACGAAGATGACGCTTAACTTTAGTACGACGCTTAGTCAAGATATGACGAAGGCCAGCTTGTTTGAACTTGTAGCCATTGGCTGTTTTTTTAAAGCGCTTTGCAGCACCTTTATTGGTTTTCATTTTAGGCATGTGAATAACTCCGCATTTATACCCTTCGAGAAGAAGTGGTATATGCCAAATATTAAGTAGCGAGGGCGAAAGTAATTTTCTTTATTTAACTAAAGTCTGTCACTTTACTTGCAAGCCTTTACTACCAGCGTAAAGATAAAGTTGGTGAATAGGACATCCGAAAATATCCTATTACTTGTCAAACCAAGTTTTATCTATTTTTAGGGGCTAAGACCATCACCATTTGACGACCTTCCGCACGACGCGGAAAGAACTCAAGTACAGTAAGCTCTGCTAAATCGTTTTTAACACGAGTTAACAAATCTAAACCGAGTTGTTGATGGGCCATTTCACGGCCACGGAAACGTAATGTAACCTTGACCTTATCGCCGCCTTCTAAAAAGCGTTTCAGGTTGCGTAGTTTTACCTGATAATCGCCTTCATCTGTACCAGGACGGAATTTAATTTCCTTAACCTGTATTTGTTTCTGGTTTTTACGTTGCTCTTTTTGCTCTTTAGCTTTTTCATAGATAAACTTGCCGTAATCCATCACACGACAAACGGGTGGTTTAGCAGTAGGGCTAATTTCAACAAGATCAACACCAGCATCATCTGCTTGGTCCATTGCTTCATCAAATGTAACGATGCCACCTGGCTCTCCGTCAAACTTAATTAAACGAATTTCGTTGCCTGGGATATCTGTAATTAACTCATTTAAACGATGAGCTGGCTCTTTACGCCCGCCTCGTTGTCCACCTTTAATAGCCATGTTCCTCCAAAGAACTCATTTTAGCTGTTTATTTAATCTCTGCCTCTTAATGCTTAATTACATAAAAGGCAGACTAATTTACTTTTATAATATCCGTTTAAAATTTATTGCTGTTTTAACTATGACTGACGCGTTTTCACTTCATCAGATAGTTTAGCAATAAAGTCATCAACCGACATTTTTCCTAAATCATCACCACTTCGAGATCGTACAGCAATTTCGCCTGCTTCCATTTCTTTGTCACCGACAACTAAAAGGTAAGGAACTCTCTTCAAAGTGTGCTCGCGGATTTTAAAGCCTATCTTCTCATTTCTCAAGTCTTGTTTTGCTCTAAAGCCATTTTCTTTGAGTTTTTTAACGATTTCTTTACAATATGGTGCTTGTTTATCGGTAATATTCATAATTACCGCTTGAGTCGGCGATAACCATGTTGGAAATTTACCCGAGTACTCTTCGATTAAAATACCAATAAAGCGCTCTAATGATCCTAAAATAGCTCGATGAATCATCACTGGAGTATATCTTTCGTTGTCTTCACCAACATAAGTTGCGCCTAAACGCTCTGGCAAAGCAAAATCAAGTTGTACTGTGCCACATTGCCAAGCTCGTCCTAAACAGTCCATTAAAGTAAATTCAATCTTAGGACCGTAAAAAGCACCTTCACCTGGTAAGTATTCAAATTCAATATTACTGTCGGTTAAAGCTTGTGCTAAGCCAGCTTCAGCTTTATCCCAAATTTCATCACTACCAATACGATTTTCCGGACGAGTAGAAAGCTTAACAATGATGTCTTCAAAGCCAAATGAACCATAAATATCGTAAACCATTTCGATACATTTTTTCACTTCGTCTTGAACTTGCGACTCCATACAGAAAATATGAGCATCATCTTGAGTAAAAGCACGTACACGCATTAGGCCATGTAACGAGCCTGATGGTTCATTACGATGACAACAACCAAACTCTGCAATACGTAGTGGTAAATCGCGGTATGATTTTAAACCTTGGTTAAAGATTTGTACATGCCCAGGACAGTTCATTGGTTTAATCGCGTATTCACGCTTTTCAGAGGTAGTAGTAAACATACCGTCTTTATACTTATCCCAATGACCAGACTTTTCCCAAAGACTTCTGTCCATCATCATTGGCGCTTTCACTTCGTCATAATCATAAGTACGAAGTTTTTCACGAACAAACTTTTCTAATTCTGTATAAATAGTCCAACCATCGTTATGCCAAAACACCATGCCTGGCGCTTCTTCTTGCCAATGGAACAAATCTAAAGTTTTACCAATTTTACGGTGATCACGTTTTTCAGCTTCAGCTAAACGCACGATATAAGCTTTAAGTTGCTTTTTATCGGCCCATGCAGTGCCGTAAACACGTTGCAACATTTTATTGTCGCTATCGCCACGCCAGTATGCGCCGGCAATTTTCATTAATTTAAAGTGATGACAATGACGCATGCTTGGCACATGTGGGCCACGACACATATCAATGTATTCTTCATGATGATACAAAGCAGGCATATCATCTTGAGAGATATTGTCATCTAAGATTTCAATTTTGTAACTCTCGCCACGTTCTGCAAAGGCATCACGTGCGGTTTGCCACGAACCCACTTTTTTCACAACCTGATAATTACTACGAGCTAATTCAGTCATACGCTTTTCTAGCTTAACTAAATCATCTTCGGTAATGGTGTGATCTAAATCAACATCATAATAAAAGCCATTATCGATGGTAGGGCCAATTGCCATTTTCGTATCAGGCCATAATTGCTTAATAGCATGACCTAATAAATGCGCACAAGAGTGACGAATGATTTCTAAACCTTCGCTATCTTTACTGGTGATAAGTTGTAAGGAAGCATCTTGTGTTATCAGTTCACAAGCATCAACTAGATCGCCATTAATACGACCCGCAATAGTCGCTTTAGCAAGACCAGGACCAATATCAAGGGCAACGTCCATTACGGAAACGCTATTATCAAATGAACGAGTTGAACCATCAGGGAGAGTAATTACAGGCATGTTTTTCCTTATCAGTGGCGGCAGCATACAAAGCGTCGCTTGAATTTATAAATATGATTTAAATGATTAAGCAATGGCAATTACCATAACTTATATGTGTTCGTATTGAACAGCACCTTGCTCAGGAGAATGTGCTCAGGATAATTGCTCCTGCATTATCTAATAAGGTACTTCCTGTACCGTCTGCATTCTCTATTAAGTGGCATCCATGCCACGTCTGCGTGTGCTTAGTTAAACTTAAAAATAGCTCCGTTCGTCCTGAACATAAAAAAGAGCGATAAGCTCTTTTTTTTAAATTTGATTTTCAATCCGCTGATTGTAAAAGCCTTGCCCTGCTAAAACAAGGGTTTTCAACAAGATTTAAACACTTTTTGCTATTCAAAATAGCAAAACAAAAATTTGCCCAGATTTTGTAAAAAAGTCTGCATAGCACTTTACCGATAAATCAGTGATAGTATTACGAAAGCAATTAACAACTAGCTGGTATTAGTGAAAAGATTACTCTTCCTTACTGCACTTATTTTTTATCCCGCCCAACAATGCGTCAATGCCTCAGAAGCCCCATGGAAATTATGGAAAAAGACCAGTACACAAAGTGTCAGTTATCGTGCAGTGACACTCGATGGTATAGCTGAGCAACAACTTATCGAAATTAAAGCGACAACGACTGTTCATTCAAGTCTCGCCGGCTTCTTATTATTTTTGCAAGATGTCAGTAACACGCAAAATTGGTTGATTAATGCCCGAGAAAGTAAAATCATTCAGCAATACTCAGCCACAGAACATAGCTTTTATATTAAATTAGCAAAAATTTGGCCATTTAAGCCTCGAATATTAATACTTAATTCCACTTATTGGCAAAACGATGATCTCAGTGTTGAGATCAACATAACAGATATTGGTGCTATGACTGCTGATAAAGCCAGTCCGCTAGCGGTAAGGAATATTGACGATTATTTAAAAGTAAAAATTCATAATGCTCATTGGAAAATCACACCTCAGCGAATAGCAGGTGATGCCACTGCCAGCAGGCAAACAGAAATAACGATTGAATATACGTTTATCGCAGATGGGCGCGGGGACATACCAACATGGTTGGCGGATCATTTAGCGCTGAAATCAATTTGGAAAAGTATGCGTAATATTAGACGTCAGTTGCCAGCAGAAAAATGGCAACGACAAGCAATTAAAGGTATTACTGAATTATCAGCAATACCTTAAGGAATAAACCTTAACCTATTGACCCTAAGTAATTGACCTTAAGCAATAGGCCTTAATAAAAAGGCCTTTAACATCACAAACGTATTTGTATATTGATGTTGCAATATTAAGCTTCTTGTTCTGCTGTTATTGAGAGCGCCATTGCTTCGGCGATTTTAATACCGTCAATCGCCGCGGATAATATACCACCGGCATAACCAGCTCCCTCGCCCGCAGGGTACAAGCCTTGAGTGTTAAGGCTTTGCATAGTTACTTTATCGCGAGTAATTTGAATGGGTGATGACGTGCGCGTTTCTACTGCAGTTAATGTTGCCTCTGCCATTGAAAAGCCATTTATTTTCTTATCAAAAGCAGGTAGCGCTTCTCTAATTGCCGCTATAGCATAATCAGGTAGACTTTCACTTAAATCGCAATAAGTAACACCGGGTTTATACGATGGCGTTACACTACCGTGGTCGCCGCTTTTACGCCCAGCAAGGAAGTCACCAACAAGTTGTACTGGTGCATCATAGTTTCCGCCACCAAGTTTATAAGCTTTTTCTTCTAATTTGCGCTGAAAGTCGATACCGGCTAGAACGTAGTCACGTTCACTGGCAAATTCACTAGTCATGAAATCTTCAGGCTCAATGCCAACAACAATTGCACTATTAGCATTACGTTCATGACGAGAATATTGACTCATACCGTTAGTCACTAAGCGACCTTCTTCAGATGCCGCGGCAACAACAGTGCCACCAGGACACATACAAAAACTATATACCGAGCGACCATTGCTACAGTGATGCACTAATTTATAATCGGCAGAGCCTAATATTTCATTACCGGCATTGTTACCAAAACGTGCTTCATCAATAACTGCTTGCTCATGTTCAATGCGAAAGCCAACAGAAAATGGCTTAGCTTTAATGTAAACACCTTCATCAAATAACATTTCAAAGGTATCACGAGCACTATGGCCAATAGCTAAAGCGATATGATTAGTTTCAATATAATCGCCATTAGAAAGTGTTAAACCCGTTACTTGTTTGTTTTGGTAACCTTCTATACCTTCGGTAGTACATTCATTACCATCAACATCAGTAAAGTGAATATTATCGACTCGCTGGTTAAAGCGAACTTCGCCACCAAGTTCAAAAATTTCAGCACGCATTTTCTCAACCATGGTAACCAGTTTAAAAGTGCCAATATGAGGTTTGCTTACATAAAGAATTTCTTCCGGTGCACCTGCAGCAACAAACTCATTTAAGACTTTACGACTGTAATGCTTAGGATCTTTAACTTGGCTATAGAGCTTACCATCAGAGAAAGTTCCTGCACCGCCTTCACCAAATTGCACATTAGATTCAGTATTTAATATTTTTTTCCGCCAGAAACCAAAAGTATCTTTGGTGCGCTGTCTAACTTCTTGGCCGCGCTCTAGAATAATAGGATTAAAGCCCATTTGAGCTAATACTAGCCCAACAAATAAGCCACAAGGTCCCATACCAATAACAACCGGACGGTTTTTAAGATTCTTTGGTGCTTGGCTAACAAATTTATAAGCCATATCTGGCGTTACTTTTACCTGAGTATCATCACTAAATTTTGCCAGTAACTCTTCATTAATATTGGTTTCTACATCAAGGGTATAAATCAGGAAGATCTTATTTTTCTTGCGTGCATCATAACCACGTTTAAACATTGTAAAATTAACTAATTGATCATTTGTAATTGATAACTTAGTTAAAATGGCTTGTTCAAGTTCGTGCTCTTGGTGGTCAAGGGCGAGTTTAATATTGGTTAAACGAATCATTCTTTAAGATCCAGCATTAGGAAGAGTAATATTTTTCACTATTTTACCTGTACGCTATCATTTTAGAAACAAGAGATTGAAATTGCCCGCAACAAAGGTATGATCTACCCCCTATTAAGATAAATATTAACGATTTTAGATAACACTATGGCATTTGTGGTAACCGATAACTGTATATTATGTAAATACACTGACTGTGTGGCAGTGTGTCCTGCTGATGCATTTTATGAAGGGCCTAATTTTCTCGTCATTAGCCCTGATGATTGTATTGATTGTGACCTATGTCCTGTTGAATGCCCTGCCGGTGCTATTTTTCAAGAAGATGATGTACCTGCAGACCAAAAAGAGTTTATTGAACTTAATGCTGAATTATCCAAGCACTGGCCTAGAATAACTGAAATAAAGCCTGCTCTAACCGATGCGAAAAAGTGGGATGGGGTAACCGATAAAATCCAATATTTAGACATTGAATCTGATGACTAAAAGTCAAAAAATGTCACGTCCAGCTAAGTCACAGTCGGTAGGAAAGCAGCTATACTAAAAAAGGTGTACTAAAAAGATATAATTACCCTTGGAGACAACTATGTGGCACTGCATTGAACAAGCCATTAGCATTGAAACTGGGAAGCCATTTTATATTTCAACAACGCAAGAAATCTCTCTCGGTGGCACAAAGGCCTCTGCCTTCACTAGCTTACTTGATAATAAAGCGCCGCCATTAAACCTCACTTTTAAAGTTTCTGATGGCCAGCGTTCTTATTTTATAAAAATAAATAACAAAGACTACCTAGAAAACTTTCAAGCCGAAGCCTATTCATTAAAACAACTTAACACCTTAGCGAATATTGCTAGCCCAAAGGTAACCACCCTAGGAACCAGCTTAGATAAAAGCTTTTTAGTACTCGATTATATCGACTTCAGTAAAGCCAAACCTATACTTTGGTACCAACTGGGTCAACAACTAGCACAAATGCATTATGAAACTCGCCATGGCCAGTTTGGTTGGCAACATGACAACTACATTGGCAGCACAATTCAGCCTAATCAGTGGAGTAGTAACTGGACAACTTTTTTTGCTGATCAACGCATTGCTTGGCAATTACAATTATTATCTGAACGTTCCATCATACTCGGAAATATTGAACACATAGCCCAAGTTTGTCACGACGCCTTACTTCATCATCAAGTAACACCCTGTTTAGTTCATGGCGACTTATGGCAAGGTAATACTGGTTTTAGCGGTGAACAAGCGATGATTTTCGATCCCGCTTGTTACTACGGTGACCGTGAGGTTGATATTGCCATGACCGAGTTATTTGGTCATTTCCCTGACGACTTTTATCATGGCTACCAAGCAGAATACCCTTTAGATGACGGCTATGGCCAAAGAAAATTAGTTTATAATTTTTACCATATTCTCAATCACGCTAATATTTTTGGTGGTATCTATATTGACCAAGCCAAAGCCGCATTATCACGAATTATGTCACTACCTTTACACTAATAACGTAAGATACGATATAGATCAATGAACTGGCTAATAAGCGCTAAAACACCCCGCTATTTTTGGTAATTTAATTAAAAATAGTCATACTAAATAAAGAAGCGTTAAACTTTCCCCCTTTCTTTATGGAGGCTCTATGATCAATAAACTCAGTGAAAAACGCATTACTTGTCCTCACTGTGGCCACCATTTGCACGCAACGTTAGATGCTTCTGCTGGTGATCAAGACTATTACGATGAATGCCCTGCGTGTTGCATGGAAATTCACTACCATTTACACATAGATGAATATAGAAAGACCATTCAATTAACCGTTGATAGTGATGATGAACAAGTATTCTAACCACACCTTTAAAAGCCACATGCACTGCTGAGTTAATTGTCGCTATAAAGCAATGCATTCCTTATTTTTTCGACATTTTTTGCCTTGTTTGCTCAAGCTATCTCATCTATTATGCTGTCAGTTTAACGATGCTCGATAATCGTTTCCCCCTCCCCCTTTATTAAAGTTACCGATGACATGAACCTAGCTGACTTCCGCACTCATAGTAAAAGCTTATTAAAACTGACTTACCCCATTTTAATTGCCCAATTAATTCAGAACTTAATGGGTTTTGTCGATATTGTCATGGCTGGACGCGTCAGTGCTACTGACTTAGCCGCAGTGGCGGTGGCAAATAGTATTTGGCTACCACTGATATTGACCATCTACGGATTAATTATGGCGCTGGCGGCTATTGTTTCTCAGCTTTCTGGTGCAAAGAAATACACTGATGTGGTAGAGCAAACTTATCAAACCGGGTGGATAGCTTTGCTACTTGGCATATCATTAATAGGCCTGTACTACATACTCACCCCGATAGTTGCACCACTTGTTACGCTAGAAGGCAATCTTGAAGCATTGATGTTTGACTATCTAGGCTTTATTGTCTGGGGCGCGCCAGGCTATTGCATATATTTGGTGCTAAGAAACTATTCAGAAGGCCTCTCATACACTAAACCGACCATGATAATCAGCATTATAGGTTTACTGGTAAATATTCCAGCAAACTATATATTTATCTATGGAGAATTTGGTATGCCCGCTCTTGGCGGTGCCGGCTGTGGCCTAGCAACGGCGTTAGTTTACTGGTCTATGTGTATCAGTATGCTTATTTATTGCTTTTATTCAAAAGTACTCAAACAAGCCAACTTATTTAGTGCCTTTTATTGGCCAGTGTTAGCTGAAATAAAAGCAATTCTTGCCTTAGGCATTCCTATCGCTTTATCACTACTTTTTGAGGTTAGCCTCTTTGCCATTGTCGCTATCATATTAGTGCCTTTTGGCGCGCAAGTTGTCGCCAGCCACCAAGTTGCCTTAAATTTTACCGGCTTAATTTTTATGGTACCGCTAAGTATTGCCATCGCGACAACCATTAAAGTAGGTTATGCCGTTGGCCATAAGAACTTTAAACAAGCCAGAGACTATACAAAATATTCGATAATACTTGGCTTAGCACTCGCTTGTTTTACCGCGTTAATCACTGTGCTGTTTAGAACACAAATTGCCGGTATTTATAGTACTGAGGCACCCGTTATAGAATTAGCGGCGAGTTTAATGTTACTTGCTTCTGTGTATCAGTTTTCAGATACCATTCAAGTGATTTCAGCAGGGGCATTACGCGGTTATAAAGACACCAAATCTATTTTATATATTACCTTTGTTTCATATTGGGTCGTTGGTTTATCCGTTGGCTTGATCCTAGGAATAACAGACTGGATTGTCCCTGAAATGGGTCCGTATGGTTTTTGGATAGGTTTTATTATTGGCTTAACAACCGCTGCGATATTACTTGCTTGGCGCTTACAGGTCATTCAACAACGCATTAAAAATGACATACAGGCACAAGAAGAGACGAGTCAGGTAGCAACACTTTAATTGCTTAGCACTATATTTAGCCACTTCGTTGCTTTAATCAGCAAGTAATACTTATTTCTCAATGAATTAGATAAAAGCACTTGCAAGGCGATTGTTCAGGGGCTAACATAGCCCTCGTTGATTTATCAACAGCTGCTCGCTTAGCTCAGTTGGTTAGAGTACTTGCATGACATGCAAGGTGTCACAGGTTCGAGTCCCGTAGCGAGCACCAAATTAGGGTTTAATAACCCTCTAAAAGAACCCGTAAAGCCCATAACCAAAGGTTTTACGGGTTTTTTTATGTCTATTGCTATTTCATGCCGTTCCGTGACATCCGCACTTTTTAGGAGTACTTTTAGGAGTACTAGACTAATCTATCAACTTGCGGTACTCCAAAATGGCAAAATTAACAAAACCACTAACCAATACAGAAGTAAAACAAGCAAAACCAAAAGAAAAGGTTTATAAGCTTAGCGATGGTGGCGGCTTATTGTTAAGAGTAAAGCCCAACGGTTTCAAAACGTGGATATTTGATTATTATAAGCCCCATACCAAATCACGT
>NZ_JABSOV010000133.1 GCF_013215345.1 Colwellia sp.
ATCGCCCAAGTGCTTGCCATTTATGATGTTGAAGCCAAAACCGTGTTCACCTCTGCAGGTATTGATATCTCAGATGATGGCAATAGTCGTATTCCCATGGATAAAATGGCAACTTTATGGAAACTCGCGGTACAAGAGACAAAAAATAATGAATTGGGTTTAGTGGCAGCGTCATTATTTCAACCAGCTTATTTAAAAAGTATTGGCATGGCCTGGCTTGCCAGTGCTAATTTAGAAGACGGTTTAAAACGCTTTATTGCCAGCAGCCAACTTATCAATACCGCTATGCAAATTGAGTTGACTGAGCAGGATGGTGAAAACGGTGAGGAAATATTAATTCAGTACCAAAAGCGCCTAAAACTAGAAGAACAAATAAAAATTCATCATTGTTCTATTGAACTAGGTATTGGTTTTTTCTTAAAGATGTTTCGTTTGGCGGCGGGTAAAAACATTCCTGCGACGGGCGTTTACTTCACCTTTGTCATTGATAAAAGCAAACAAGCTTATGAAGACTATTTTCAATGCCCTGTTTATGGTAACCAGGCAGTTAATGGCATTTCATTTTCTAAAGCCCTGTTAACCGAAACACTACCAACCCACGATGCTGAGTTAGTGGTAATGAATGAAATGGTTATCAACAAGCACCTTGCCTCTATGGCAAATGGCGATACTAGTGCTAAAGTGATTAAGATAATTAATGAGCTATTACCCTTAGGCTGCCCAACAGAAGAAACCCTAGCTTATAAATTACATATGAGTAAACGCACATTGCAGCGAAAATTGAGCCAAGAAAAACAGTCATTTTTGACGCTACTGACCTCAGTACGTTTAATATTGGCCAAGCAACAATTAGCCATCAACAGTATTTCTATTACCGAAATCACTTATCAGCTAGGTTATAGTTCACCCAGTACTTTTGCCCGGGCTTTTAAAAAACATATCGGTGTTTCTCCGGTAGAGTTTCGTGCACAGCTTGAAGACAAGCAATAGTCTTATTTCCTGTAGTACCCATTTCAAATAGCACTACTTGCAAGTAAACACTGCACATAAAAAAGCCGCTCCATATAAAAAATAAGGAGCGGCTTTATCTTGCTTAGCAATCGAGCTGTTCAGTTCAAGTAGAACAGCTCAAATCAGAACAGTTCATTTAGCTTAACTTTCATTGTCTTTAGTTGACGCTTGCGATTTGCTTTGAGCTTTATCAAAGCGCTCTTCCCAAAACGTAGCATTGGTAATGCCTAACTTTTTTGGATCAAAAGTATAGTTTTTTACACCGGCTTTTTGTTGCGCCTCGTAATCTTTTAGTGCCTTTATCGCAGGTTTAGCCATAAAGAAAATAATAAGAATACCAATAATATTAAGCCATGCCATTAAACCAACACCAATATCACCCATGCCCCAAGCTGCACTAGGCTGAGCTACTGTGCCGTAAAATACTGCTGACATAAGGATGACTTTTAAAACAAATCTTAAAGCAGGAATTTTTATGGTTCTGTTGATATAAGAAACATTGTTTTCGGCAATAAAGTAATAAGCAAGTATGGTAGTAAAAGCAAAGAAAAATAACGCAATGGCAATAAATGGTTTACCAAAACCCGTTAACACGCTATCGACAGCAATCTGAGTAAATGCTGGGCCGCTAATCACTACATCTGCAGCAAGGTTCTGCACAATAAAAGTGCTGCTACCTTCAGGCAAGACGTTATAAGATTGAGTAATTAAAATCATAAAAGCAGTAGCAGAACAAACAAACAAAGTGTCAATATAAACAGAGAATGCTTGTACTAAACCTTGTTGTGCTGGATGCTCAACTTCAGCTGCAGCCGCCGCATGTGGACCAGTGCCCTGACCTGCTTCATTTGAATAAACACCACGTTTAACACCCCAACCAATTGCAGCACCAAAACCCGCCATAGGTGTGAATGCATCTGTGATTATTGACATGAATATACTCGGTAAAATATCAATGTGCATACCAATAATCACACAAGCAATAATGATATAGGCTAACGCCATAAATGGCACCACAATTTGAGTAAAGTTGGCGATACGTTTAACGCCACCAAAAATGATAAAGCCTAGGATAAGCACAAAAAAGCTCGCGGCATACACCTAAGTTAAGGCTATCTCGCCTAAAAATGAAGGGACTGTGCCGCCGGTACCAAACACATTGACTAATGCATCACCAATACCATTGGACTGAACAACAGGTAATAACACACCACAGGCGACGATAGTTGAAATAGCAAAAATCCATGCATACCATTTTTGCCCCATGGCTTTTTCAATGTAATACGCTGGACCACCACGGTAGACCCCGTCTTCTTCTTCTTTATAAATTTGTGCGTTGGTTGATTCAATGTAAGCGGTGGCTGCACCAAAAAAGGCCACAACCCACATCCAAAATACAGCACCCGGACCACCAAAACCAATGGCAGCGGCAACACCGGCAATATTACCGGTACCAACACGACCAGATAACGATACGGCTAGCGCTTGAAATGATGAAATGCCCTTCTCTGAGCTTTTACCCGAAAGCAACAAACGAATCATTTCTTTAAATTGACGTACTTGTACAAAGCGGGTGATTATTGAGAAAAATAAACCAGTACCTAAACACAAGTATATAAGCGCGGGGCTCCAAATGATGGCATTGATACTATTGACAAGATCTTGCACAGTTAACTCCTTTGATTGTTATTGTTTTATTAAATATTTTATAAATCTTAATTTATACGTTATGGCTAACTCCCTAACCATCAACGCTTTTCTTTGATAAAGAAAAGGCGAAGACCTTAATATGCTTCATATTAAGAAATTCGCCTAGTGCTTATTCATCTATTACTTATTTACGTAAGTCATCTACCATATGATAAACGCCTGTTAAGAAATCTCGTCCTAACAAACTACTGCGTTCATCAGACCAACCAACGCTGTAATCAGGTAGCAGGTCATTATCTTTAAATGGCATTTCAATGGTATAAGCTAAACACTTAAATTGATTACCAACCCAGTTAGTGCCTACCGTTGGTAATGCTTTACCTGGTTCATCTTTATCATAACCACGTTCATCTTGAAATTCTGGTGTGATAGCAACCATAAATTCTTTAAATTTATCTTCTAATGCTTTATGGCGGGCATCGTAATTTACAACACCTTCACAGCCAGCAACAAAGTTTACCGGTAATGCTTCATCGCCATGCACGTCAAGGAACATATCGACACCAACTTCGAGCATTTTTTCACGAACAAGGAAAACTTCTGGGCTGCGATCCATAGTAGGCTCTAACCATTCACGGTTAAGATTAGCGCCAACAGCATTCGTACGTAGATTACCACGGACACTGCCATCTGGATTCATATTAGGCACAATATAGAAAACGGCCTTGTTTAATAAAGCGCGGGCAACACCGTCATCTTCATCAAGTAAGCGGTCTAACATGCCTTCAACAAACCATTCAGCCATAGTTTCGCCTGGGTGTTGACGAGCTGTGATCCAAATATTACGTTTGCCCTCACCTTCTTCACCGATTTTCAGCAAAGTCATGTCACGACCATCAAGGGTTTGACCAAGTACTTGTAACTGACAATCAAGATGCATTTGCGCGTTATGAATTAAGTCTTGATGACGTTCATAGCTGTAAGGTGCAAAGTAGGCGAAATATACTGAGTCATATTCAGGCGTTAACGTAATAGTAAGCTTTTCACCATCATAATGCGTTGGCACGCGGAACCAATGTTCACGATCATAAGAAGCAACGGCTTGGTAATCTTCCCAGCCTTCTGTATAAGCAGATTTACCGGCATTGTTTAAATGCATAACATGCTCTAGGCGATCGCCATTAGCCGTTAAGTCAGTTTGCAGTTTAAAGTGAAACCATTGGTAAAAATCAGACTGGTTGTCTTTTTTTATTTCTAGTTGAATGTTGCTTGCATCAGATGCATCAATAACGCGAATGTTGCCGCTGTCGAAATTGTCAGTAATTTGCATAATAATTATTTCTTAATTTGCTTGGCGTATTTGCTCAGCATAACGCCAATGAATAATTGAGTAACACAGTGTACACAAACAACTGGCAGATCACTATATAGAACAGCCTAAAAGATTTTATAATGAGCGTAAATAAAGCCCTAATTCTGAAGAATATCCCATAGATTTACCAATAATCACATTTTCTTCATTTAAAACGTAATAACTGGGATATCCGCTGATTTCGAACGTTTGTTTAATAGCTTCATTTCCCAAGGCAATAGGAAAAGTTAATTGATGTTGGCTAGTAAATGCCATGACTTCTTTATTACTGGTAAAGTCCATGGCAACGGCGATCACGTCAAGCTGCTCATTTTTTTGATACAAGGCCTGTAAATTACCTATGCTAGCATGACAAACCTGACACCAAGGCGCGAAAAAATACAAAATGGTGGTCTTACCTTGGGCATTTAACGACACTGTCTCGCCCATCAAGGTCGGTACCTTATCAATATTGACACCTTGATTTGTACTGACAATTTCACTTAGCGGCGTATCAGTTGCTAACATGCTGGTTTCTCGTAAAAAAGAAAGCAGTTGAAAGGCCACTAAAAAAATAATTGCTTGAATAGAAAAGCTGCGTAACAAGGGAATTCCTGAAATAGTTATTGTGTCTAGCTCAATAGACCCGATAAGCTTCAATTTTATTTTTAAAAAACGGCCTACTTTTGTAACCAATTGTGCTGCTAGCCGCTAGAATGATTTTTTTGAATGATTATTATCCTAGGAATATAATCTTTACTTAACTAGCAAATTAGTCCGTGTTTTAAGCTGAAAATCATCGGCTAATATAAACAGCTGTAATTTAAACCGACTAAAATATGATATTCAAAGTGGATTTGTTAATTGAATGTTTATATTCTGTCTCTCGTAGGCGATAAATTAACTGGAGCCATTATGAAACGTTTTATCATGTTATTGTTGTTATTTCCGAGCACCGTATTTGCTGAAGACATTGCTATTGAAGCGGTTATGAAGCACCCAAAGACAATTGAATTATTATCCACAAAACCTTTAGCTAAGTATTGGGTTGAATTTAACCAAATGGAATTAGGTGCTGAATGTGGTTTCACCGGTTGCAAGTGGCGAAAATTGGTATCTTTAATCGTGACTTCTAAAGGAGCCAATGCTTCATCCTCTACGATTATTGCCTTAGTAACTGGCCATAATCCAAGTAATACCAGCAAGATTACCGTCGAATTTGTTGAGTTGACAAAACTCACAAAAGACACAACACAGAAACACTCACAATTATAAAGCATGACACTTTACCTTTAAAAGTAAATCTCCAGCATGATTATCTAGTCCTACCATCGGCTTATCTTTAGCCGTCATTTATCATTATTAACATAAAACCAACGATCCCCCCCCCTTAGAAGCGATCTTTTTATTTAATATTTATGTATAAGAATTCAATATACAAAATAGTCCCCTCATAACTATTTGTATGATTAACAACCAGTTTATTTACGTATACAACATACAATACAGTATCGTAAATATAAACTTACAACGACGAACCAGGTTAATATTTAACCAGAGATTAACATTTTGTTAACTTTAGTAAATTAGTGCTACTTTGAAATGGTCAGTAAACACTGATGATTAAAATTTAAAGGAAGCACTATTTAAAAATATCGTTGAAGTTATAAATCTTCAATGAACAATAAATTTACGGAGTATCAAATGTATAAAAATAATAAAGTTACTAAGTTATCCATAGTGGTCGGTGCAACAATAGCTGCCGCAACCATGAACGTATCAGCAACAACAGTCACGTCCATGAACATCAAAAACCAAACCGCAAATGGCGTGCCCACATTTGTAACTGGTGACCTTGGTAACATGACAGCTAAGTCAGCGGTACAGTCATTAAAAGATATCATTTCAAGTCAAAACGAATTTGGTGCACAAGGCAATGAAAGTTTTACCATACATCGTCAATGGGTTGATGAACTTGGTAAAAGTCATACGCATTTTGATCAGACTATTAATGGCCTTAAGGTCTATGGTACCAGCATGATTATTCATGCTACCCCGAATTTAGGTGCTTTAAATAACGGTAATGCTACCAGTACTATTTATGGCTTAACTGGTCGTCTAGCGCATAACAATGCCATGTCTGTAATGAATAGCATTAGTAATAACAATGGTGCTATAAAAGCACTTGCTGCGGCCAAAAACCTTGGTAATACTTCTGGAACACCAGAGCTCGTTTATATTTATTTGCCATTAAGTGAAGAAACTAAATTAGCTTATCGATTAGAAGTTACTTGGGACAATGGTAATAAAGACTTTGGCCGAGACTTTATCTATTTTGATGCTAATTCATCTGCAGTGTTAACACGTGAACCCCAAGTGCACTCAGCAAAAAATTGGCGTACTCATACACTCAATGGCGGCTCAGCAAATTCAGCACCTGGAACCTTGTTATGTACAAATAATCAAAGTTGTGGCGGTAATGCAGCAGCCCAACGAGCACATGATGGCGCAGCCAAAGTTTATGATTACTACCAAAGTAAATTTGGCAGAGACTCATTAGATAATAACGGTATGACCATGATTTCAAGTGTTGATATGGGCGTGGCTAATGCTTATTGGACCGGCACTCAAATGATGTATGGCCAAGCATCAAACGGTATGAACGACTTTACTGCAGACTTTGACATTATCGGTCATGAATTAACCCATGGTGTGACGGGTAATACCGCTAGACTTGTATACGCTAACGCTTCTGGCGCCCTAAACGAGGCTTGGTCTGATATTTTAGGTCTTTCAGCTGAAGCTTATAAAAACGGCATAACCACTTCAACCTGGCTATTAGGTAATGACCTTTATAATAATCAACCGGGTAAAGCTTTTCGTTATATGAATAACCCAACACAAGATGGTTACTCAAAAGACTGGTGGCCGGAACGTATTCCCTATGTAAGTAACCCAAATAATAATAATGATCAAGGTGGTGTGCATGGCAATTCAGGTATAGCAAATTTAGCTTATGTATTGTTGGTAGATGGTGGTACTCATCCGCGTAATAAATCAACAGCGCAAGTACCTAGTATTGGTATGGCTAAAGCTGAGAAAATTTTCTATCGCGCATTAACCACTTACATGAGCCAAAACACTGACTTTTCTGGTGCAAGAACGGCCACAGCACAATCAGCCCAAGATTTATATGGTACAGCTGAAAAAACTGCGGTTGAAACTGCGTGGTGTGCAGTAGGCGTAGGTACATGTCCTGGTGGGGGCACTACTCCGGGTGTAGAGTTACAAAATGGTATAGCAAAAACCGGGATTTCGGGTACTGCTAAACAACAATTATTTTACACACTAGAAGTACCCGCTGGTGCAACAAATCTAAACTTTAAAACCTCAGGTGGTACCGGTGATGCTGATTTATTTGTTTCATTTGGCGCAAAACCAAGCTTAACCACGCAAGACTGTAAAAGTACTTCCAATGGCAATACTGAATCATGTGATATTACTAATATTCAAGCAGGTACTTATCATGTCATGGTTGAAGCATGGAGTGCTATTAGTGGCGTTAGTTTAACAGCAAGTTTCAGTGATGGTGGCACTACACCAGTTGACGAGTTACAAAATGGTGTCGCTAAAAGTGGTATCTCAGGTACAGCTAAACAACAATTATTTTATACCTTAGCAGTACCTGCTAATGCCACTGATTTAAGTTTCACCACATCAGGTGGCTCAGGTGATGCCGACTTGTATGTTAAATTTGGCTCAAAGCCAAGTTTATCCACTCAAGATTGCAAAAGTACTTCCAACGGCAATACTGAATCATGTGATATTACTAATGTTCAAGCCGGAACTTATCATGTAATGGTTGAAGCATGGAGCGCTATTAGCGGTGTGACTTTAACGGGTAGCTATACCAGTGGTTCAACCGGTGGTAATGATCCCATCAACGATACTTTGAATAATATCTCGGTATCTCAGGGCCAATGGCAACATTACACCCAAGTATTACCTGCGGGTTATTCTAATATGACCATTAACATTTCAGGCGGTACCGGTGATGCTGATTTATACATTCGCCACGGCGCTCAATCAACGTCTACTTTGTATGAATGTCGTCCGTATTTAGATGGCAATACTGAAAGCTGTAGCCTTAGTGCTCCAGCAGCAGGGACTTGGTACATTGATGTTTATGGTTATCAAGCAGTGTCTGGCTTAACGCTAACATTACAAGCGAACCCATAGTTTAAATATTGATAATTCAGAGGAGCATTCGCTCCTCTTTTTTTATCTTTAGTTTGATATACAAGGATTTTTATATGAATAAGTTACTAACAGGACTGTTTTTATTTAGCGGAATTATTTTATCTAATTTTGCCAATGCACAAGCAGAGTCAACTAACAAAAAAGTGTGGATTTCGATTGGTACTGATGCCGCCAAATTAATTGATCGAAAATATCAAAGTATTATTAATTTACAGCACATAGCGAGTGTGGCTAGTGCGAGTTTACCTACCACGACAATTGCCCAACTACCTGAATCACAAATTGATCTATTGAGTGAGTTTATGCATGAGAATTTTAATCGTTGTGGTGGTTTTTTTTACCATGAAAGCTTAGCTGAAGCACAAGCATATACCCAAGCACTGACCCAATCCCAAACACAGTTATCCACTATGGTTGCTGTTAATTACTCAATTGATAATGCAACGACGGTTGATTCACTATTAAGCGAATTAACCGCTAGCAATATCACAGCAACTATTGATAGTCTCGCCAGTTATCACAATCGATATTACACACAACAATCAGGGGCAGACGCAGCTAATTGGCTAAAAAACAAATGGTCGAATATGGCAAGTGAACGTGCTGACATCAGTATCGATTTTTATCAGCATAGCTGGAAACAACCGTCTGTTATCGCCACTATAACAGGCACGACTAACAGTGAAGAAATTGTCATTGTTGGAGGTCACCTTGATTCGATTAATGGTGGTAACCCAAACACAGGGCGAGCACCTGGCGCTGATGATAATGCCTCAGGCATTGCGGTAATTACTGAAACTTTACGGGCTATTATCGCTACCGGTTTTAAACCTCAGCGCACAATTAAAATTATTGCTTATGCGGCAGAAGAAGTTGGACTTAGAGGCTCTAAGGCTATCGCACAAAGTTACAAGGCAGCTGGAAGTAGTGTTGTTGGTGTGGTGCAATTTGATATGACAGCTAACAAAGGCAGTGCCGATAAAGATATTGTTTTCATGACAGATTATACCAACGATGGCCAAAATCAATTTTTAGTTCAGCTTATTGATACTTACCTTCCGGGCATCAGTTATGGCTTTGACCAGTGTGGTTATGGCTGCTCTGATCATGCATCTTGGCATAATGAAGGTTACGCCACCTCAATGCCCTTTGAGTCAAGAATGAATGACATCAACGGTAAAATCCATACTGATAACGATTCTACCTACAATGTTAATCACATAGTTAATTTTACCAAATTATCAATGTCTTATATCGGGGAGCTAGCAAAGGGTGATACCGATAGTACTGGTAACCCCGCTGATGAATTACAAAATGGTGTTGCAAAAACAGCTATTTCAGCTAGTGAAAAGCAACAATTATTTTATACGCTAGAAGTACCAGCCGGTGCAACTGCGCTAAACTTTAAAACCTCAAGTGGTACCGGTGATGCTGATTTATTTGTTAAATTTGGCGCAAAACCCAGCCTAACCACGCAAGACTGTAAAAGTACTTCCAATGGCAATACTGAATCATGTGATATTACTAATATTCAAGCAGGTACT
>NZ_JABSOV010000134.1 GCF_013215345.1 Colwellia sp.
ATGGCACCTAATATGGCAATTAAAAATGTGCTGACAAACATAAAGTAGTAGTTTGCTTCAGGGCCAACTACATAAGTAGGATCAATCATTTGTGCTGCTGGCGTGGTGATGCCGGCGAGTAAGGGATCGATAGTGCCCAATAATAAGTTGGCACTGTATCCACCAGAGACACCGGCAAATGCCGCGGCAAGACCTGCTAGAGGATGACGACCTAAGGAATGAAATATCATAGCGGCGAGTGGGATTAACACCACATAACCTAACTCGGAGGCAGTATTCGATATTATACCGGCAAATACTACGGTCACGGTTACCATACGCGGCGAAGCATCCATTACCAAGGCGCGCATCGCCGTTGATAATAGCCCCGAACGCTCTGCAACGGCTACGCCTAATAGCGCGACTAATACTGTGCCTAGTGGGGCAAAGCCAGTAAAGTTAGTAACTAAGCCGCCAACAATGCGTTGTAAGCCTTCAGCGTTAACTAAAGACACCACCTCAATTATGCCATCAACCTCTCTACCTGGCGCACCAATAGGGCGAGGGTCGGCGACACTCAATTCAAAAAAGCCAGCAATGCCGCTAATAGCAATAACCGCTAAACAAAAGCCGGCAAACAAAGTGATAGGGTGAGGTAATAAATTACCTAACCATTCAACTCCGGCCAAAAATCGATTGAACAGGCCTGATTTCTCAGGTTCCTGCGAATATGAAGCAAGGTTTTCAGTTGACATATAACTTCCCAGTGAGTGTGCTTTAATCAAAAAATTATCAGAGTCTAACTTTATAGAGGTAATTAAACTGTGTCTTTTGGTAACCGAAAGGAGGGTGCTAGGGAGTGACTAAATTTTTCTGGTGAAAAAAACATCACTTTAGTGTAAGGATTATATTTTGTTCGTCGCGCTCTTACTTAAAAGACTAGTGTTCTCTCTAAAAAGGTATTAATATTTTTAGTTCCTTAGGTCCGAGAAGCGCACTTAGTGAACTAAAAACTGTGTAGTAGCTTTACCCTAACAACTAAACACTATGGTATACAATAACACCAGAATAAGATTACGGGACAATCCCCAAATCTCATCATCACAAGTTAGTTCGTTATTTGTACAGTTAATCTAATTATCATTATCATTAAACCGCCAACTCAGCTATAATGCGCGACTTGAAAAATCCATGAAACATATTTAGTCCGGAGTATAGGCTTATCATCACTACAAGTAATATCACCATGCAATTTGGCGCAGAGCCGTTGTTTGAAAACATCTCGGCTAAATTTGGCAACGGTCACCGTTATGGTTTGATTGGCGCAAATGGTTGTGGCAAGTCTACATTTATGAAGATACTTAGTGGTGAGCTAACACCAAGCTCAGGCAATGTATCGGTTAGTACTGGTAACAAAGTAAGTACTTTGGGCCAAGATCAATTTGCATTTGAAGAATTCAATGTTATTGATACTGTGATCATGGGTGATATGCCGTTATGGAAAGTTAAGCAAGAACGTGATGCTATTTATGCTCAAGAAGAAATGAGTGAAGCCGATGGCATGCGCGCTGGCGAACTAGAAAGTGAATTTGCTGAAATGGACGGTTACACCGCAGAAAGTCGCGCCGGTGAAATCTTATTAGAAGCTGGCATTGAAGAGTCTTTTCATTTCGGTACTATGCAGCAAGTTGCACCAGGTTGGAAGTTACGTGTGTTACTAGCACAAGCGCTTTTCGCTAACCCTGATATTTTGTTACTGGATGAGCCTACCAACAACTTGGATATTCATACCATCAGTTGGTTAGAAGCTGAATTGAACAAACGTAAATGTACTATGATCATCATTTCTCATGATAGACATTTCCTTAATTCAGTTTGTACTCATATGGCTGATATTGATTACGGTGAATTACGCATTTACCCAGGTAACTATGAATTCTTCCTAGAGCAATCGGGTTTATTACGTGAACAGTTATTATCAGGTAATGTTAAGAAAGCGGAAGAAATTGCCGAGCTACAAGATTTTGTTAACCGTTTTGGTGCAAATGCCTCAAAAGCAAAACAAGCGAGTTCTCGCGCTAAGAAAATGGATAAAATTAAACTTGATGATGTTAAGTCGTCGAGTCGTATCACGCCTAAAATTGCTTTTGCGCCGGGTAAAAAAATGCACCGCCAAGCATTAGAGCTTGAAAACCTAGGTCACGGTTTTGATGGCGAAATGTTATTTGAAAAAGGTGATTTATTACTTAAAGCGGGCGATAAATTAGCTATTATCGGCGAAAACGGTGTGGGTAAAACCACTTTGTTACGCTGTTTAATGAGTGAATTAGAGCAAACTGAAGGTGTGGTTAAGTGGTCTGAAAATGCAGCTGTTGGTTATTGCCCACAAGATAGCGGCTCATTTTTTGATAATGATTTAACATTAATGGATTGGATGTCACAATGGCGTAGACCTTGTCACAACGATTTAAGTGTTCGCGGCATGTTAGGCCGTATGTTATTTACTGACGATGATGCCAACAAAAAAGCGCGTAACTGTTCAGGTGGTGAGAAGAACCGCTTGTTATTTGGTCGCTTGATGATGGCTGATATCAACGTATTGATCATGGATGAGCCAACTAACCACATGGATATCGAAGCGATTGATGCATTAAATAATGCTCTTAAAGAATTTGAAGGCACACTAATTTTTGTTAGTCATGACCGTGAGTTTGTTTCAAGCTTGGCGACACGTATTATCGATATTAAAGATAAAAGATTAGTTAACTTCCAAGGTTCATTAGATGAATACCTTGCTAGTCAGTTAGAAGCAAAAAAAGTCGCATAACGCTTTTAAATACTTGTCAGTTATCAAAATTAATTGATAAAGACAAAAAACCACTCAGATGAGTGGTTTTTTTATGATGGTTACTTATAAATACATTACGTAACACTATGTGTATATAGAAAGTATACATAGGTATATATCATGGGCTATGAATTAAGCTAATGCTATTTAGTTTTTAGCAATAAAGTGAATAGCTGAAAAGAATAAAACTACCTGCTTTTAAGTTACCCGTCCATAAAAGGCAAAGCAGTGTAGAGCAGAAATAGTTGTATGGGGTAACGCTATAAATGGCGCCGTGGTAAGTGCTGTAACACCTACCAAGGCTAAGCAGTCAATCGGTAATCGAATGAGGCTTATCAGTATGATAACCTCTTATTAACAAAATAGGAATAAGCATGTTAATTCTCACAAGAAGAATAAATGAAACATTAATCATCGGTGATGATGTCAAGATAACTGTACTTAATATACAAGGTAATCAAGTACGTATAGGTATTGATGCACCTAAAAGCGTATCAGTACACCGAGAAGAAATATACAACAAGATTCAAGAAGAAAAGGGTGTTGCTGCTGATGTTACACCTGTTGATGCTCCGAATGTTGTTCCTAATGTTGCATGGGTGGAGCCAGAGCAAGAAATAACATCAAACAGTAAGCCGGTAACAATAGTGATTAAGAAGTCTCGAAAGGTAGCTTAAGTAGCTGGCTCTGATCGTTTTTTCCTGAACAGAAATTAAAGCAGTAATTTAAAGACTAACTTAAAAAGTAAGAGAAGGGTACGCGGTGTAACGGCCTGTGGTGACTGTTAAACCGTGTACCTAGTTAATGGTACTGCAGAAAAAAATACTTATAGCTATTGCAATAAGTTAGCAGCTGCACAGTAACTTGAACCCTCAAATACATCAGCGGAGTAATTATTATTAATAAGAAAGCAATTGAACTATTTCTCGCAGATGGAAAGAATAAACGTACCGTAACAATTATTGAATCATTACTTAATGGTGAATCCGTGATTGATATAAGTAAACGTCATAGCATTACGCGTAAGCCGGTTTATGATATTAGATATAAGTATATTGGCGACTTGAAGTAGTTATTAAATACTTCACTGTTTTAATTGGCGCTCTGACAAATAAATAGCAGTCTATTTAAGCACTGCAACAGCAAAACGATTAATACCAACTCCATTGAGTTTATGAGCTTGTTATGCACAGGTAAAACTAATCAAAGCAAGGCGCTCGATTGGCCAATAGCTGGCGTGTGTGATTGAGAGCAACGCCGCCTTGGAGTATTTTAACCAGTCCAAGTGGACAATATTTAACATGCCTATGTACTTGGCTTAGGATCGTCATCCCCGTGGTGTTTTAATCGGACGTGCCACGGATGACACTTATTAGACAATGCATGGAGCTTATTGTCCTGAATTCAGGGTCTTAATCGCAAGGGATCTTCGATAAGAGACTTCGAAGATGACGTTTACAAAGAGTTCTGAGTAAACTACAGAGGCATGTAATTTAATGGAATTGGTATAACACCGTACCAACAAAAAAAGAGTGAATAGTTTCACTCTTTTTTAAATATTATTTACCCATGATAAATATGTTTTTAATTGGCTGTTAAGCCACTATTTTTAATAAGCGCTAATAATTTTTTCCAAAGCCCCTGATTGAAGTAATTTATTTAGCTCACTTTCAAGGTGCTGCTGTAGCTCTTTATTGAATTTAGGTGACATGGCTAAATGCAAATCATAATTTTCGATGACTTTAGAAAAGTTATGTAAATTATAATCTTTAGTGACTAAGTCTTCTTTTTTTAGGTTGTACTTAATCCGAACATCCATTTCGACAAAACCCGCTTTATCTTTTAACCTATTAACCACTTTAAACGCTGATTTATAGTTTTTGACATTGATTGCTTTAATACGCTTTTCAGCGATATGCTCCTCTAAACCGGGGTAATTAAAACCATGTAATAAAATCACTGTTTTGCCAAATAAATCTTCTGCTGAATTTATGTCAAAGTCTTGCTGTGTCGACGTTAACAATGAATGTTGTACATTAAATACCGGTAGTTTTGATAGGTTAACCGACTGTACTCCGGGCCAGTTTGGTGAACCAAAGGTAATCCAGTTTTTAATATCGCCTTTCTCAAGCATGCTGATCATTCGATTAAAGGGTAAGGTGTGTATTTTCACCTCGTACTCTGGACCAGAGAATATCTCTTTAACAATGTCAGTAATGATTCCAGTGTGGTGTTTTTTGTTTTGGTGATTTTGAAATGGCTGAGCTTGGTCTTGAATTACCATGTAATTTATTTCAGTGATGGCCTTGCTACTTGTAGATATTAGTATTAATAAAAATAACGCTATTTTGAGTGTATGCATTTCACAGCCTTGTGGTAAATTTTTAAGTCCTTTTAAATCTAGTTAGTGATTGTAAAATTTGCAAAAAAACATCTTGTTAACTAGCCTAATATTATAATTTAAGTATTCGATTAGCTTTTAAGTAAAGGATGACAAGCGAGCATGAAGTTTCGAAATTCAATCGCCAAGCAGCTACTGATCTGGATCATGCTATCCAGCTCAGTATTGACCCTAATTATTACTTCAATTCATCTACTTGTTGATTATAACAATGACATATCGGCGCTTGATGAACGTTTAATCCAAATAGAAACTAGCTATTTACCTGCTATTTCCAATGCACTTTGGGTCGAAGATGATGATCAAATAAGCGTACAAATAAAAGGCATTAAGAATCTACCGGATATAGTGTTAGTGCAATTAATTCGTGATGGTGACATTGTTGTTGAGCAAGGCAAAGATAATACCGATTATTCTCGAATGGGGCGATGGCCGATAAGTTATCTGTATGAGGGAGAGGAAACTGTTTTAGGAGAGTTACATGTAGTCAGTGATTTGTACCCTGTTTATCGTCGTTTAGCCGACAAAGTTTTATTAACCTTAGTCACTCAAGGCGCAAAAACATTTATTATTTCATTCGTTATTCTAGCCATTGTTTATTTAATTATCGGTCGTCATCTAACCTTTTTGGCCAAGGCAATGGCCAAGAGTGCTAACTCAGTTAAAGATCATCAAAATATCAAGTTAGAAGGTAGGAGCGAAAAAGTCGATGATGAGCTTAATTACCTCGTTAGTTCATACAACGATATGTGTAATATATTAGATACATCTTTTCAAAAGTTAGAGATTGAAAAAGAAAAAGCCGAACAAGCTAACCGCCTTAAAAGTGAGTTTTTAGCAAATATCAGTCATGAAGTTAAAACACCGATGAACGGGGTTTATGGTATGACAATGTTATTGTTACGAACCCCTCTAGATAAGAAACAATATGAATTTGCGAAAACAATTCAAAAAAGTGCTAATCATATGCTGGATTTGCTCAACAGTATTTTAGACTTTTCTAAAATAGAAGCAGGTAGATTAGAAAAAGATGAACACAATTTTGATCTGGAAGAATTTTTAGATGATGTGATTGTTTTATTTAAACCTATAGCCCAAGAAAAAGAGCTAGAGCTGAGTTTAGAAATAGAAAATGAGTTAGACCATTATGTTATCGGTGATTCAACCAAGCTAAAGCAAGTATTAACAAACCTCATTAGTAATGCAATAAAATTCACTAAAGCGGGGAGTGTAACGCTAAAGGTAAGAGTCGCTAATTTAAGTGAGAAAAATTACCGAATTAAATTTTCAGTAAGTGATACCGGTATGGGGATTGACCAAGATAACCTTGATACTATTTTCGATAAGTTTAGGCAGGCTGATAATTCAACCACTCGAGTTTATGGTGGAACAGGATTAGGTTTAGCTATTTCAAATCGCTTGGTCGATTTTATGGGCGGAAGCCTACAGGTAACCAGCCAAGCCATGCAGGGCAGTTGTTTTCATTTCTCATTGAAATTTGTAAAAGCCGAGTCGACCGCTGAAGTTGCTCAAGAAGATATGAGCTGTTTGTATAATAAAAGAGTGTTGGTGATTGATGATCAACTTTTCAATAGCAGGCTTTTGACGGAGCTCTTAACATCATGGCAGATGAAAGTGACGATATTAAATGATCCCCTGTTAGTCGTTAACACGTTAAAAGAGTCAGATAAAAAAGATGAAAATTATGAGCTTATTTTTCTAGATAAGAACATGCCGACACTTAATGGCTACGAATTATTTAAATTAATTCAGCAATGTGCACTGACTAAAAAATTCAAAGTCATTATGACATCAGCCTATGCTAGTGAAGCCGATTATAAGCACTGTTATGAGCAGGGAATAGCAGCACTATTAGAAGTCCCAGCTTCACCTGAAAAGATACATAAGATTACTTTAAAAGTAATGCTTAGTAAGGGTGCTAAAGGGCAGGAAGATAATTATTTCGAGGTAGATACTCAGCTAAAAAATAAAAAATTATCTATATTGGTTGTTGATGACTCAAAAATAAACCGCAAAGTGTGCGCCAATATGATGGCAGGGGTTGCTAGCCGCGTATCAACGGCTAATGATGGCAAGCAAGCCCTGGAACTTTGGCAACAAGAGCATTTTGATGTAGTTTTAATGGATTGTCATATGCCGGTAATGGATGGTCTTTCTGCAACCAGAGAAATACGAAAGTTAGAAAAAAATTACCAACGGCATACGATTATTATTGCCATCACTGCAAGTGATGTCGAGTTAGAACGGAGCAAGTGCCTTGATGCTGGCATGGATGGTTTTATCGCTAAACCCTATAGTCCCAATGATTTATGGCAAGCTATTCTCGAGTGTGTGATTAACCAAGCAGAAGGCGAAGATAAAAAAACAATTTCGCTTTAATATTAAATTATTCTTAGTGTTAACCACTCACTTATGCAGCTGGCTAGTTTATGTTTAATGCATGTTGTAGATAATGCTAATTTTCTAAACACTGCTGAGTGTTTAGATTACTGATGTTTCAGCACTATTGCTCTAACTTTTCCTTGGGCAACTAAACGCTCAAAGCCAGTGGAAATTCTCTGCTTAAACTCCACACTTATGGACTTTTTGCTTAAGGCAAAATAGACAGGGTTTTTATGAAATATTAAAGCTGGGAACCAAACACCCGCAAATATTTTATCATTATTAATACCATGAATAACATTGCGCTTTGCTTCTAAAAAGCCACTTATCCTACCGCGTTTTAGCAACTTTAATTTGATCTCATTACTGGGAACATGAACAAATAATTCTTTGTACTTTTCATTATTAATAATGCGCTGTAATACTTCACCATAATAGGCATTGCGCTGTATGGCTATCGGTTTGTCTAGCCCTAGGATGTCATCAATTTTAGTTAAGTTATAGTTTAAGCTTTTATAAGTAGCAAAGACGATTTCTTCATTACGAATGGGTCCGATAAAATAATAAAGCTGCTCTCTTTCATGAGTTTTAGATACGTTAATTAAGATATCGATTTCACCAGTAGCAAGCATCAATAAAGCTCTTGCCCAAGGTATTTCTAATATATTAAAATTACATTGCACTTCATTTAATAGTGCTTCAGTTAAGTCTATATCGATACCGAACCAGTCATTACTTGTGCTTTTAGTAGATTCAGGTGAGTAGTGCTGTAAGCGTATATCAAGCTGGCAGCTGTAGGCGCTAAATGTTATTAATGAAAGCAATATTAGTAACAACTTTGCCATGAGCTTACTCACTTTGACCACCTTGTTTGAGTATAGGTAGTTAAGGCAATATGTTTTAACAAAGTGCATGCTCAAGCTTGTATTGAGATTGCTCTATAGGGGGATAAGCGTTCAAATTAGGGCGAAATCTCACTGCGAAGGGGTTGGTGTTTTTTCTTTTATAAGTAAATTAATTGCTACCTAAACCTAAACTTGATATTGCTTTAGTAGCCTAGCGACACTATTTTTAAATAAATTATCAGAGGCCTTAATTGGCGCCGTATGTTGAGTAATTGCATGGCCTAAATATAAGCTATAAAGTTCATATGCAATGGCCACGCTTTCTATTTCTGTGGTCAATTTGTTTTGTTCCGCACAACGCTGAACCCTATGGGTAAGGTAGCTGATCAATCTGTTTTGTTGTTCAATAGTAAAGCTTCTGACTTTTGATGGCGGCCTGTTTTGAAATTCCACTACTGCCTTGATAAAAGGGCAGCTTACTTGGTGCTCTTTAAACATTTCACTAGTCCAGTCGGCCCAGTTTTCTATTAGGGTAACTAAATGTTCTAATGGATCTTCACGCCATGCAGGTTTGATCACTCGCTCCTGAAATAATGTTTCAGCATATTGTAAGATAGCGATTTGCATATCTTCTTTATTTTCAAAGTGTGAAATAACACCCGTTCTTGATAAGTCACATAACTTAGAAACCGTGCCTATAGTGATATCGGCAAGGCCATATTGGCTGCTATATATTATGCTTTGTTTGAGTATCTCTAAACGGGTACGTTCGCCTTTGTTCATTAAGAAGACAACATTTTAGTAATATTATTAATAACGTTAGTATCGCTTAAAATTCTTCTATGACCAAGACCTTCTGTTTCAATTAAGGTGTTTTTTTCTTGTTGCAAGAAAAGACTAACATCGGCAAAAGGCGCATACCTATCTTGACGATCATGAATAAAAGTAAT
>NZ_JABSOV010000135.1 GCF_013215345.1 Colwellia sp.
GTTCGCGTATAAAGCCAGAGTACGAGCCAAAGTAATTAACTACAATGTAGTTGATAGCAATTTCAATACAGGCTTTGTCTCCTACAGATACGCCATCACCAATTTTGTGTAACGTATTTCTGTACTCAAGCCAATTAAACCTATCGGGAATATGACTAGGTGCGACTACATTTTCAGGCTGTGGAGTATAAATAGAGTATTTTCCATGCAATTGTTTATGCAGAGCAATAATATCCTCTTTCCTCCATCCTGAAGGCACTCCGTGATATTCCTCCACAGGTATATCTTGACTCGACAGCTTCATTGAATACCTAACGCAGCCTTAAGCGGACAAAAATAGTTGGCTACACTTGTTGAGGCACGAAACAAAGCCAACTGTTTTTGTTCCGTTTAAAGGCCTTGTTAGGCATATACAAATGAAATAACGACTGACACGCCAAATAATATAATTGATGCTAAAGACAAGACTGTTATTATTTTTAATTTGGTTACATATGTGGGATTAATACCTAAATTTAACAAACTCTTATGATGAATGCTTCCTCCTATTAGAGAAAGAATGAATAGAAGAGTGATAGCTGCCATTTTTATGTATAAATCATCAACTAACACTGCTGTAGATAAGGCTAAACCTAGGAAAATATTCACCGATTTTCCGGGTTTTGATTTATTTAAAACCAAACTCTTATTTCCATCAGTTAGCGTTTTCATATGCTTTTGAAACAAAAAGAAATAAACACCAAACGTAAATAATGCAATGAATAAAAACACTGTCTCTAGTTGCATGAAACACTCCAGTTTACACGTATGCCTAACAGCTTAATAGAGAGAATAATTCCGTGTTTAAACACGGATTTTTTCCGTCTATCATGATATTTAATTCATACTAAAATACTCTATTTTATATTTAATATCAAAGACTTTAATAAAACTTTAACTTTTTAATTATTGCGTGCATTACGGAAATATTCTGTCTATCAAAGACACATTTACAATTTCAGCTATACTGTATACAAACACAGCCATTAAATATTTATTTTTACTATGTCTGAATCTTTATTTTTAAATAGCATCGGTGAATTTATGATCACACGTAGATTTGCTAAAAGGACTATTCAAACTTACATTTATTGGATCAAGCGATATATTATTTTCAACAACAAGCAACATCCATCAAAACTGGGTAATGAAGAAGTTGAACAATATTTAACTTACTTATCCAACGAAGAAAATGTTGCACCAGGGACACAAACAATTGCCCTTAATTCATTAGTATTTCTATATCGTGAGTTTTTAGGATCCCCTCTGTCATTGTCATTAAATTTTAATAAATCGCAGCGACAAGCTAAATTACCCGTGGTTTTAACTAAAGGTGAAACCGCATCTTTGCTCAGCTTGGTTGATACTCAACATTGGCTATTAGCCAATGTTATGTATGGTAGCGGGTTAAGACTTATGGAAACTGTTAGGTTACGAGTACAAGATATAGATTTTGACTATATGTCAGTTTTGGTTTGGCAAGGAAAAGGCGGTAAAAATCGCAGGGTGACTTTAGCAAAAGAATTAGTGGAGCCATTAAAATTACAAATAGATCTCTGTAAAAAATATTTCGAATTAGATAGTAATACGTCGTATTATCAAGGAGTTTGGCTGCCCTTTGCTTTAAAGAAAAAATATCCAACAGCGGCGAAAGAGTTTGGTTGGCATTATTTATTCCCTTCAGCAAGATTAAGTCGTGATCCTCACGACAATAATAAAGTTCGTCGACATCATATTGACGAAAGCTCATTACAAAAAGCAATTAAGAAGTCGGCTAAATTAGCACAAATCGAAAAGGTCGTCTCATGCCACACGCTGCGCCACTCTTTTGCCACACATCTATTACAACGCGGCGCTGATATTCGTACAGTACAAGAGCAACTAGGTCATACTGATCTACGAACAACACAAATTTATACTCATGTGCTTGAGCATGGCGCTAATGGTGTGCGTAGCCCTTTATCTGACTTATAAAAGGATAAAGTTATGGGAATAAGTCCAAGGGGCCATTTTTTTGACAAGTACGGCAAGATAGAAAAAATACCTTATCGTAAGTTCGAACGCTTATTAAATGCTGACAAAAATGTATTTTACCCTAAGTACATCTCTGAGAAGGTTAAGTGTTCCATTTCCTATGTGGAAATGGAAAACCGTCAAGCGATTAAAATACTTCATTGTGACTACTTAATCATACCTTTCAATGAAAATGGCCTGTTAGATGTAGACACACATGCACAGGGTACAGCTTTAATGCTTCAATCTATTGATCTTCTAGGTAACTTAAATAATATTACTTACATTCAAGCTAAAATAGCAAAAAAAGAATATATGAAGGATTTTACTTGGCAGGCAAAGCAACAACAAATTCTCGCAATTGTAGAAGATATATTTTATAGAAAATAAAGATAAAAAAGGCGAACCACTTCTGGTTCGCCTTTTTTATTTTATCAGTCAAATACTGGATCTCCGACAAAAACCTCGGGGATGACTAATCGAAAAAATGACTATTTATAACTCTCTACTGGAGGACATGAACATATTAAGTTTCTGTCACCATATACATCATCAATTCTGTTAACCGTTGGCCAGAATTTATTAGCTGCTGCCGCAGGTACTGGGAATACTGCTTCTTGAATCGTGTAACCACGCTCCCAAGTATCAGTAATATCCGCTAAGGTATGTGGAGCATTCTGTAATGGGTTGTCGTTTAATGCCCACTCACCTGACTCAACTTTACGTACTTCATCACGAATGCAAACCATCGCTTCGATGAAACGATCAAGCTCAACTTTAGACTCTGATTCCGTTGGCTCAATCATGAACGTGCCCGCTACTGGGAACGACATAGTTGGTGCATGGAAACCGTAATCCATTAAACGCTTCGCCATATCTACTTCAGTAATACCACAGTCCGCTTTAATTGGACGTAAATCGATAATACATTCGTGTGCTACGCGGCCATTAGGTCCAGTGTATAAAATTGGATAATGTTGGCTAAGTTTAGTCGCTAAGTAGTTAGCGTTAGTAATCGCGTATTTAGTCGCGTCAGTAACACCTTTTTTACCTAACATAGCAATGTATAAGTAAGTAATACATAAGATACCCGCACTACCAAATGGTGCCGCTGATACCGCGCCGTTACCTTTAGTTTCGTCATTCACTGTCACTAGTGCGTGATCAGGAAGGAATGGTGCTAGGTGTGACTTAACACCTATAGGACCCATACCTGGACCACCGCCGCCGTGTGGAATAGCAAAAGTTTTGTGTAAGTTAAGGTGTGAAACATCAGCGCCGATTGAACCCGGTGACGTTAAGCCTACTTGTGCGTTCATGTTCGCGCCATCAAGGTAAACTTGACCGCCGTTGTCATGAATGATGTTACAGATTTCAGCAATCGTAGTTTCGTAAATACCATGAGTCGACGGGTACGTGATCATAATACAAGAAAGGTTATCTGCTAACTCTTCAGCTTTCGCTGTTAAGTCGGCCATATCAACATTGCCTTCTTTATCACAATCTACTACCACAACTTTCATACCAACCATTTGCGCTGACGCTGGGTTAGTACCGTGTGCTGATGAAGGAATTAAACAGATGTTACGATGCGAATCACCACGGCTTTCGTGGTATTTAACAATTGCGATTAAACCAGCGTACTCACCTTGAGCACCTGAGTTTGGTTGCATTGAAATGTTGTCGTAACCTGTTAATTCAACTAACCAGTCACCTAGTTGGTCGATCATTTGCTTGTAACCAACAACTTGGTCAGCTGGAGCAAATGGATGCATGTTAGCAAATTCAGGCCATGATACTGGGATCATTTGTGCCGTTGCATTTAACTTCATCGTACAAGAGCCAAGAGAAATCATTGAGTGGTTCAATGCTAAATCTTTGTTCTCAAGTTTTTTGATATAACGAAGCATTTCTGTTTCGCTGTGATACGAGTTAAATACTGGATGCGTTAGTATTTCAGACTCACGTACTAGTGATGCAGGAATTGAAGAATGACCACATTCAACAATTTTATCATCAAGGGCGGCAACTTCTAAACCATGACCTTCGCCTAATAACACATCAAATAATGTTGCTACGTTGTCACGCGTAGTTGTTTCATCTAGAGAAACAGCAACTTGACCATCAACATCAGTACGTAGGTTTAAGTCTGCCGCTGCAGCACGTGCGATGATTTCTGCTTTGCTGTTACCTTCAAGAGAAGCAACTTTAAAAGTTAAAGTATCAAAGTAGTTTGCGTTAACTGCTGTTAAACCTTTAGTCGCGGTACCTAAACATAAAATATCGGTTAAACGGTGAATACGGTTAGCAATGGTTTTTAAACCTTGTGGACCGTGATAAACCGCGTAGAACGCTGCCATGTTGGCTAGTAATACTTGCGCTGTACAAATGTTTGAGTTGGCTTTTTCACGGCGAATATGTTGCTCGCGCGTTTGCATTGCCATACGTAAAGCAGGCTTATCACGAGTATCTTTAGATACACCAATAATACGGCCTGGTAGAGAACGTTTGTACTTGTCAGAAGTAGTGAAGAATGCCGCGTGTGGACCACCGTAACCCATTGGTACACCAAAACGTTGGCTTGAACCAATAACGGCATCAGCGCCTAACTCACCTGGAGACTTCAACATTACTAAGCTCATAAGGTCGGCAGCAACTGCAACAATGCCCTTTTTCTCATGAATTTTAGCAATTAGCTCGCTAATATCAGTGATTTCACCTGAAGCGCCAGGGTATTGGATAAGTGCGCCAAAGATGTCGTGCTCTGCAGCTTCATTAGCTGGGGCAACGATAATGTCAAAACCAAACATTTCAGCACGTTGTTTAACAACGTCGATGGTTTGTGGGAAAACATCTTCTGAGATAAAGAAAAGATTTGATTTTTTGTTTTTAGAAACACGTTTGGCTAGTGCCATGGCTTCAGCAGCGGCTGTACCTTCATCTAATAATGAAGCAGAAGCTAGGTCTAAACCGGTAAGGTCGATACACATTTGTTGGTAGTTTAATAATGACTCTAAACGACCTTGAGCAATTTCTGGTTGATACGGCGTATACGCTGTATACCAACCTGGATTTTCTAACACGTTACGTAAAATAACGTTTGGCGTTAAGGTACCGTAGTAACCTAAACCAATATAAGTGTCGTTTACTTTATTTAAGCTAGCAACGGCTTTTAGATCAGCCAATGCTTGAACTTCTGTTTTACTTTCTTCGATGTTTGGCAAATCAGCAAGGCGGATATCACTCGGCACGATTTCATCAATTAAGGCATCAACCGATTCTGCACCAATGTCATTTAACATAGCTTGAGTTTGCGCTGCATCAGGACCAATGTGGCGACGAATAAAATCTTGAGTTTGCTCTAACTCAGATAATGAGTTAACAATTACTTTTGAAGTCATAACAGTTTCACTTAAATGTAGGTAAATTACGTAAATTTAAAAATATCAGCAAGTAGTAGTTTGGTCATTCCCGTGTTCACTTAGTCGGGAATCCAAAGTAATTAATACTGGATCCTCGATTAAACACTTCGAGGATGACGTTACTAAAGCTTGGTGTAACAATACGATTTTCTTTTATGCTTTTTAGAATAAAAGAAAGCCTCATGTTCTTAAAAGAAGAAAGAGGCTTAATATTTAATGTAGACCTAAAATTCAGATCTACTGTTTTAGCTATGGTAATCAATGTTTAGGCAAAGCCGTCAAGTTACTTGTTGCTGGAGCTTAGTAAGCCTTTAGCTACAAAAGAGCTAAGTGACAAAACAAGTAACGCCGACAATGCCGACTAAACGTGATTAACGACGCTAAAAAATTAATCTTCGTCGATAGAGTTTTTGTAACCTTCAGCATCAAGTAAGTTTTCTAACTCACTTGCATCGTCAAGTTTAACTCTAAATAACCAACCGCCACCAAAAGCATCAGAGTTAAGTAACTCTGGAGCATCTTCTAGTTCTTCGTTGATTGCAACAACAGTACCTGAAACAGGTGCGTAGATATCTGAAGCTGCTTTTACTGATTCTGCTACGGCAACATCATCGCCAACACTTACTGAATCATCAATATCTGGTAATTCAACAAATACCATGTCACCTAAAAGGCCTTGTGCGTGTTCAGTAATACCGATAGTAGCAGTACCGTCACTTTCAAGACGAACCCACTCGTGAGATGTTGCATATTTTAATTCTGAAGGAATGTTGCTCATTTTTATTCTTCCTATTCTTACTTTATTAGTAAGTTGATTAGTAAATTGACCAAATACTTGATTAGATCAATAGATTAAATTTCTGTAATTTATATAGCACAAAAACCGCTAGATAATAATATAAATTCTAAATAATTGGAATTACAGCAAAGCCGTCGAGTTGTGAGTCCTTGAGCTTAGTACACTAAGTGATAGGACGAATAACGATGACAATGCCACTGTAATTTCAAGTATGACGAATTAGAATACTTTTTTACCGTTACGAACAAAGCTTGGTTTTGTAACAGTAACTTTAACTAATTTCTTACGCATTTCAACTTCAACCACATCACCTACTTTTACGCTACGTGGTACACGCGCTAAAGCAACACTGTGACCTAATGTTGGTGAGAATGTACCTGAAGTGATGATGCCTTCGCCAGCTTCAGTAATAACTTTTTGAGCGGTACGAAGCACACCTTTTTCTTCCAGTACTAAACCAACAAGCTTAGGTTGGTCGCCAGCAGCTTTTTGTGCAGTTAATACATCACGACCGATAAAATCACGGTCTGTTGGTTCCCAGCTAATGGTCCATGCCATGTTAGCGGCGATTGGCGAAACTGTTTCGTCCATATCTAAACCGTAAAGGTTCATGCCAGCTTCAAGACGTAAAGTATCACGAGCACCTAAACCACATGGCGCTACGCCTGCGTCTAGTAATTTTTGCCATAAATCTTCTGCGGCACTTTCTGGAATGATAATTTCGTAACCATTTTCACCGGTATAACCAGTAGTTGCGATAAATAAATCACCTACTTGTACACCAAAGAATGGCTTCATGCCTTCAACGGCAGCACTTTCTTCTGCAGAAAGTAAAGTACCGACTTTAGCGATAGCTTCTGGGCCTTGTACGGCAATCATGCCAAACTCAGGACGCTCAGTGATGGTCAAATCAAAACCAATAGACTGCTTAGTCATCCAAGCAAGATCTTTTTCGCGAGTAGCAGAGTTAACTACTAAACGGTAGTTAGTGTCTGAGAAGAAATAAATGATCAAATCATCAATCACACCGCCGGCTTCATTTAACATACCAGTGTAAAGTGCTTTACCTGGGACAGTTAACTTAGCAACATCGTTTATCACTAAACGACGTAAGAAGTCTTTTGCATCTGTGCCTTGCACATCAACAATGGTCATGTGTGAAACATCAAACATACCAGCATCAGTTCTTACTGCATGGTGCTCTTCAATTTGAGAGCCATAGTTAATTGGCATTTCCCAACCATAAAAATCAACCATTTTTGCGCCAGAAGCTAAGTGCTTTGCATGTAATACTGTTTTATTTGTCATGTGCTGTACCTAAGAGTTATCAAAAGGAATTATCAAAGTGGACTGATTATAACCGCCAGCTATCGTTGATTCAACAGCAATACTCACAATTAAAAAATATAAACCCATGTTTTATGGAATACCTGAATTATATTTGATGTCTTGGCGTATTTTGAAATTTTCATTGCGGTTAGCGGAATGTTAGCGGCAAAGAACAAATAAAAGCCAATAACTTTATTAACTTTTATTTATACCTGCTTATATAACAGCAGTTAATAAGGGGGGATTAGTAGACGCTACAGTGCGTCTTTTTGATAGGCAAGCTCGGGTAGATCTGCCTTGATACCTAACGCTTGTGATATTAACTGCTTTTTAGCTGGAGCAAAGTTGTTAATAAGGTTCATGCCGATACCGCGCAGCAGTTTTATCCCAGATTGCTGCGGTGCAAAAGCTTGTTTAATGCCAGCCATGGCCGCAATCATTTCTGTTGCTTCACTTTTACGCCAGCGTGAAAACGCTTTGAGCTCAGATATATTCACCAGCTCGGTGGTGAGCTCTTCATCTTTATTGAGTTTAGCGGTTAAGGTTTGTACTAAAGCGGCGGCATCCAGTAAACCTAAATTAACGCCCTGCCCGGCAAGCGGATGAATGGTATGGGCAGCATCGCCAATAAGTACTACTCGGTCTTTAACAAAGTCTTGTGCTAAACGCATGGTTAATGGATAAGTGAAACGTTCACTTTTAAGTTTAATGTCACCTAATTTACCATCACTGGCTGCGGTTAATTCTTTGGAAAAATCAATGGCATCAAGCGCAGCTAAACGTATGGCTTCATCTGGTGATGTTGAATAAACGATAGAGCAAAGGTCACTAGCAGAGCTTTGATATTTTTGAGAACCCCCCCGTTTTAACGGTAAAAAGGCTAACGGTCCGGTCGGTAGAAATACTTGCCAAGCGGTGTTTTGATGACCCTGAGGACATTCAACCGTAGCAACAATAGCGTGGTGATCGTAATCTTTAAAGATCATCGCCATATTCATTTGTTGACGTACCCAAGAATTAGCGCCATCAGCGCCCACAACCAATTTAGCAATAATAGGCTGTGTTGGTGTGCTGTTAGCCCCTTGCTCGTCATTATTAGCACTGTCATGAACAAAAGTAGCAAAAACTTCACTATCTCCATGACTGATGCTAGCGAGTTTGTTATCAGTAAAAAAGTGAATGTCTTCATCAAGCTCAGCTTGTTGCCATAAAGCGTGGCGAATCACTTTGTTCTCAATGATCCAACCTAAGCTTTCTTCTGGCGGGAAACTGGCACTGTCTTTTGCGGAAAAATCTAGCTTACCTACTCCAGCCTTATCCCAAACATGCATATGCTGATAATCTTGTACTCGGCTGCTTTCAATAGCCGACCAAATACCTAAGTTAGCAAAAATATTTTTGCTGGCAACATTAATGGCACTGACTCTTACATCTATGCTGTCATCAAGTTCAGCCACTGCTGAGCTATCTACCAGAGCAATTTTAAGTTGGCTTGATTGGCGCAGTGCTAATGCTAAGGTTAAACCCACCATGCCAGCGCCAACAATTAACACATCAAATCTTTGCATTTTTTACTCTTTTAAAATTCAAATAATGGCACATCGACTTTAACCAAGTATCCACGAGAGTGACAAAAGTTAAAGCCATATGGATCCCCGACTAAGTGACCACGGGGATGACAATAATACCAGTGCTACTTTATCAGCCGTCATCCCCGAAGTGTC
>NZ_JABSOV010000136.1 GCF_013215345.1 Colwellia sp.
ATTGCCAATTATTAATAGTATCTGGCAATTCACGCATTTCAATACAATCTACTGGGCAGGGAGCAACACATAAGTCGCAGCCAGTACATTCATCTATGATAATGGTATGCATTTGTTTTGCTGCGCCAATAATGGCATCAACAGGACAGGCCTGAATACACTTGGTACAGCCGATACAGTCTTCTTCAATAACAAAGGCAACTTTAGGTCGATTACTTTTTGGCGCATCACCTTTGACATGACTTTCATCAAGGGGTAGAACTTCAACTCCCATTAAGTCCGCTATTTTCTTAATGGTGTCTTCGCCCCCAGGGGCACATTTGTTAATGGCTTCGCCATCGGCAACGGCTTGCGCGTAGGGTTTACAGCCAGGATAGCCACATTGACCACATTGAGTTTGTGGCAGCAGTGCATCGAGTTGCTCGACAATGGGATCGGCATCGACTTTAAAGCGAACGGAGGCATAACCCAGTAGTGCTCCAAATACGGCAGCAATGCTACCCAGCACAAGAATGGCAAGGAGAATGTTCATGTTAAATTTTCACCAAACCAGTAAAGCCAAGGAAAGCTAATGACATTAAGCCGGCAGTAATCATTGCAATAGCCGTACCTTTAAACGGCCCAGGCACATCAGCATTCGCTAACTTTTCACGCATGGCAGAAAACATCACTAAGACTAAAGAAAAGCCTACTGCGGCACCAAAGCCATAAATGATGGACTCAAAGAAGCTGTGCTGTAATCTCAAATTCAGTAAAGCAACACCCAGTACCGCACAATTTGTGGTGATCAGCGGTAAGAAAATGCCGAGTAATCGGTAGAGGCTAGCACTGGTTTTATGGACAACCATCTCAGTAAATTGCACCACGACGGCAATTACCAAAATAAAACTCATGGTTGTTAGGTATTCAAGGTCAAGGGGTACAAGCAGGTAGGTGGTCACTAAATAACTAAGCAGTGATGCCAAAGTCATAACAAAAACAGTGGCGAATGACATGCCAATAGCTGTTTCAGTACGTGAAGAAACCCCCATAAATGGGCATAAGCCAAGGAATTGTACTAAAACAAAGTTATTTACAAGTACAGTGCCAACGAGAAGTAACAGGTAATCAGTCATTTACTTTATAGGTCATTAGGTTATTTATTATAATAATGCCGCTATTATCCGTGTTTTTATCCTATATAACAACACATCAGCAGTAGGGGTATTACGCTTTATGCATTTTTCTTTGTATTGTAATAACAATTTGTGTATCTATAAAAAAGCCGAATGATAGTGACAGATTCGGCTTTAAACTCGGTAGTGCTTGTAAATCATTATAGTTGAGTTGGCTTACCAACGTAATAACCCTGACAGCCGTCAATAAATAATTTTTCTAAAGTATGCTTTTCTTCTTGGCTCTCGACACTTTCTGCGAGGACATTAATGCCAAGTCTATGGGCTAAATCAACCATCAAACGCAAGAAGTATTGGTTGTTTTTATCGTCATCGATGTCACGGGTATAAGAGCTATCCATTTTAATAAAGTCAGGGGTTAAATCTCTAAAAAATTTAAAGGAGGTTAAGCCAACACCAAATCTCTCTACGGTTACTCTTGAACCAACTCGATGTAACATGTCGACTAAACGCTTAGCCGTCTTTATATTCTGTTGCAATCCTAACTCAGATATTTCAAATACTAACCTAGGCGCAGCGCCGGGTTCACGTAATAACTTACGTTCAAGCCAAATCATAAAGTGTTCATCATTTATGCTTCGAGCACTAATGTTAATACCATAGCTACTATCGAGCATGTTTTTACTGGTTATCTCTTTAATTGCCGTTTCAATAATCAGTCGGTCTACTTGGATTATCTTATCAAGCTTTTCTGCCATGGCGATAAAAGTCGCGGTCGGTAGCATGTCACCGTTAGCATTTAGAAAGCGCGCTAATATTTCACCATAAACACGGTTGTTACGGCCACTTGGTTGAATGGGTTGTACTAATAAGTTAATACGACCACCATCTAGAACGCTATCTATTTCTTGTCGCCAATTTTGATTACCAAAATTAGCGCTATTATCAGTTAAAATATTGATATCAGTTTGTGAGTACCATGAGTTTGATTTTTGTGTCTGAGCAACACTGACACCGGTGTCTGCTAGGGCTAATAATTCACCTAAAGGTTTAGACTTATCAAAGTACACTAAACCGGTGAATGCAACTGAATCTAACTCATTAAGTTGCTGGTAATCATTAAACTTAATGTTTAATTCGCGAGCGTAATCTTCAGCCGCCTTTAGCTTTTCGTTAATTAATATGGTGGCGAAGTCGGAACTATTTAAACGAAAAAGTTTACCAGTAGGCCGTGTAGTTAAAGCATTTTTGATTATGTCAGCAACTTTAATTATGTAGTTGTCACCAGAGTTATAGCCATGCACTTGATTAATTGTCTGCAGTTCAGAGCAGCGGGTAATTAGCAAAACACCAAATTTTACCGGGCTTTCTTGTACTATTTGTTTTTCATAAAATTGCACAAAACGGTTACGATTCTCAATGCCTGTTAAACTATCAACGTGTGCTTCCATTTCTAAATTGGCGGTATTCTTGAATTGCTCTGTCATCATAGCTCTGATTTCAGCAATACCTTCTTGTAGTGCAGGGATCTCCAATAACTGCTCATTGGTCTGTTCACTAGTGATAAAGTCAGAGTTATTAATTTGCGCTAACTCGTTACTTATTTGCTTACTAATAATACTAAAAATAACCGACTGTAATTTGTAATTAAGCTGTGCTGATATCAAAACAAAAATTGTGGCTAAGGCCATAAGGCCGATAAATAATTGGGTAATTAAATTAATGATTTCAGTAAATGCGAGTTTATATTGAACTTGCAAATTAAGTTTACCGGCGGAGACGGTTTTTCGTTTTGCTAAGACAAAATCGTGTGGTGGAATGTGACTGCTCTGAAAATTAAATAAGGTAATGGAATTATTTTTGATAATTAAGGTTTGATAATCAGTGCTGGCAGTTAGTATAGCCGCGAGCTTAGTGGCAACTTCTTCAATAGACTCAGCATCGCTAACGAACTGTTGACTAATAGTTTGTATGGTTTGTTGGTGCTCTTGGGTTTGATTAGCTATATAAGCGGTTAATAAAAAAAATGCGATAGCGCCAATGGCTATAATAAATGTTAATGCGAATATTGCATTTTTGATGACTAACTTAGAAAACTTATACATGATGAAATTAAATGCTCCGTTTAAAATCCTATCAAGAGGGAAAGAGGTACTTCAATATACCAATGCAAAATATTTGCATGAAATTACAGCTATATTATAGTGTCAATACTAACATATTGTAAAATATATATTAATTTTAGCTTATGTTTCAGCATGACGAATACAAACTGATATAGCAAAAGAATATACTTTTCTAATCGATAATGCTTAATGCCCCTTGCGCTTGTTAGCGCACCATTATATAATTTGTCACAATAGAACTTAGTAAGATGTCACTGGATAAGCTCACCGATTGTTGTGTTGTTTATATTCTTATTAATATTGATAGCTAGGCTATTAATAACCAGATAAAGCAGCGTTTCTTGTTTTATCTAGGGGGAAAACAGTGAAATAAGCCCCTGAATTGGGGTTTTTTGTTTTTTAACGCGTGGGAAACATGCGATAAAAAATGAAATCAGCAAGATTTCGCTGGGCTATATGCCCTTTTTTTATATCTAAATTTTTATAATATCACTGATGTATTTACGTCAGGGTAGAATAACAGGAGAAAACGCTTGGCTAAATTTGAGCACAAATTAACTGATTTAATAAGGCCTGCTGTTGAAGAAACGGGCAAAACTTTACTGGGTATTGAATTTATCAGTGCGGGTAATAACTCGGTTTTACGCTTGTTTATTGATCATGAGAATGGCATTAATGTTGATGATTGTGCAGAGGTTAGTCGCCAAGTTGGTGCACTATTAGATGTAGAAGACCCAATTAGTAGTGAATATAATTTAGAAGTTTCATCACCAGGTGTTGATCGTCCTTTATTTGAAATTGCACACTTTCAAGAAGTTATTGGTGAAATTGTCAACGTAAAATTATCGATGCCTTTAAATGGTCGTCGAAAATTTAAAGGTCCATTAGTGGCGATAGAAAACGACAAATTAATTGTAGAAGTTGATAGCATCGATTACGAACTTGTTATTAGTAACGTCGACAAAGCGAACCTTGTCGCAAAGTTGTAAACGTTAAAAAAATTAAAAATAGTTAACATAAATTAAAGGCTAAGTAGCATGAGTAAGGAAATATTACTGGTTGTTGATGCGGTTTCTAATGAAAAAGCATTACCACGAGAAAGCATTTTTGAAGCAATGGAAACTGCTTTAGAAACAGCTACCAAGAAAAAATACGAAGGTGACATTGAAGTACGTGTTTGTATTGACCGTGTCAGTGGCGAATTTGAAACTTTTCGTCGTTGGTTAATCATTGATGATAAGGGCGAGTTGTTAGAAAACCCTTATGGTGAAATCACTTTGGCAGCGGCACAATACGATGAACCTGAATTAAATGCGGGTGATTATGTTGAAGAGCAAATTAAGTCAGTAACATTTGACCGTGTAACCACGCAAACAGCTAAACAAGTGATTGTTCAAAAAATCAGAGAAGCTGAACGTGCTTTGATCACTGAAGCTTATCAAGATCAATTAGGCGAAATTGTTACCGGTGTTGTTAAAAAAGCCAGTCGTGACAGCGTCATAATTGACTTAGGTAATAATGCTGAAGCAGTAATCTACCGTGATGATATGTTACCACGCGAAACGTTCCGTCCAGGCGACCGAGTACGTGGTTTATTATATGAAATCAAACCAGAAGCACGTGGCGCACAGTTATTTGTTAGTCGTACCAAGCCTGAAATGTTAATTGAACTTTTCCGCGTTGAAGTGCCAGAAATTGGCGAAGAAATGCTAGAAATTAAAGGGGCCGCTCGCGATCCTGGTTCTCGCGCTAAAATAGCCGTTAAAAGCAATGATAAGCGTATTGACCCTGTTGGTGCTTGTGTTGGTATGCGTGGTTCACGTGTACAAGCGGTATCGGGTGAGTTAGGCGGTGAACGTGTTGATATCGTTTTATATGATGACAACCCTGCCCAATACGTTATTAATGCTATGTCCCCTGCTGAAGTTGCGTCAATAATTGTTGATGAAGACAAAGGCACCATGGATATTGCTGTAGAAGAAGGCAATTTAGCTATGGCGATTGGCCGTAGTGGTCAAAACATCCGTTTGGCGAGTCAGTTAACTGGCTGGGAATTAAACGTAATGACTGTTGCTGACATGAAAGAGAAACATCAAGCTGAAAACGATAAAGTATTAAACTTATTTATTGATAAGTTAGATCTTGACGAAGATTTCGCTACATTACTTGCTGAAGAAGGCTTCACTTCATTAGAAGAGATTGCTTATGTGCCAGCTGCTGAAATGTTAGAAATTGATGGCTTAACTGAAGAAATCGTTGAGCAGCTTAGAGAACGTGCTAAAGAAGCGTTAACTACACAAGCACTAGCGAGTGAAGAGACTTTAGAAGGTGCAGAGCCTGCACAAGATTTACTTGACCTTGAAGGGTTAGAACGTCATTTAGCTTTTGTTTTAGCAAGCCGCGGTGTTCGCACACTCGAAGACTTAGCTGAACAAGGTATAGATGAAATTAGCGATATTGAAGAATTAACTGAAACCAAAGCGGGCGAGCTAATCATGGCTGCACGTAACATTTGTTGGTTTAACGAAGAATAATAACACCGGAGAATATTATAGATGGCAGATATAACTGTAGCAGAACTTGCCAAAGAAATCGGAACACCGGTGGATCGCTTAGTAAGTCAGTTAGCTGACTCAGGCGTGAAAAAATCGGCTACCGATGCTATTTCGCAAGATGAAAAAGAATCCTTATTAGGACACCTTAAAAAGCAACATGGTGATGATTCGGCAGCAAACCCGAGCAAGCTTACCTTAAATCGTAAAACTAAATCTACTTTGACCATGGGACATGGCTCTAAAGCTAAGTCGGTAAATGTTGAAGTACGTAAAAAACGCACTTATGTAAAACGTAGTGAGTTAGAAGATCAAAAACTAGCTGAAGAAGCTGCTAAAGCAGAAGCAGAAGCAGCAGTGTTAGCAGAAGCTAAGGCTAAATCTGATGCTGAAGCTGCAGCGAAAGAAGCTGACAACGCTAAAGCTGTAGCCGTAGTAAAAGCTGAAGTTGCCGCAGAAAAAAAAGCAGAAGCAAAAGTTGAAGCTGCAGCTAAAGCAAAACAAACTGCTGTTGAAAAAGCTAAAAATGTTGATAACGCACCTGTAAAAGTTGCTGAAACAGAAGAAGCAAAAAAACTACGTTTAGCACAAGAAAAAGAAGTTGCTGACAAAGTTGAAGCAGAAGCGAAAGAAGCCAGTGAAGCAGCTAAGAAATTAGCTGAAGAAAATGAAGGTCGCTGGAAAGAACAAGAAGCTGAGCGTAAAGCGAAAGAAAAAGAAGTGGTTCATGTTACTTCTTCTAAATACGCACAAGAAGCTGAAGATAAAGTTGATGCTGCCGATGAAACTGCAGGTAGACGTCGTAAGAAGAAAAAACCAGCTGACCGTAATGCCCGTGGTCGTAATGCCCGTGGTCGTAAGCAATTATCGGCACCACAAAGTTTGCAACATGGCTTTACTAAGCCTGTTGAAACTAAACTACAAGACATTCGTATTGGTGAAACAATTTCTGTTGCAGAACTTGCTAATAAAATGTCGAAAAAAGGCGCAGAAGTAGTTAAAGCTATGTTTAAAATGGGCGCCATGGCAACCATTAACCAAGTTATCGACCAAGAAACTGCGGCATTAGTGTCAGAAGAAATGGGCTTTAACGTAGTACTTGTTAAAGAAAATGCTTTAGAAGAAGCGGTATTAGCTGATCGTGATAATTCAGGTGACGCGACAACTCGTGCGCCAGTAGTTACAATCATGGGTCATGTAGATCATGGTAAAACATCACTACTTGATCACATTCGTCAAGCAAAAGTAGCTGACGGAGAAGCTGGTGGTATTACTCAGCACATTGGTGCTTATCACGTAGAAACAGGTCATGGCATGATCACTTTCTTAGATACTCCAGGCCATGCTGCGTTTACAGCTATGCGTTCTCGTGGTGCTAAGGCGACTGATATTGTTGTTATCGTTGTTGCTGCTGATGATGGTGTTATGCCACAAACAATTGAAGCGATTCAGCATGCTAAAGCATCAGATGCGCCAATTATTATTGCTGTTAACAAAATGGATAAAGAGTCAGCTGATCCAGATCGCGTTAAGAGTGAATTATCACAGCACGATGTACTTTCAGAAGAGTGGGGCGGTGAAGTTCAATTCTGTCACGTATCAGCCAAAACTGGTTTAGGTATTGATGAATTACTTGATGCAATTTTATTGCAATCAGAAGTATTAGAGCTTACTGCGGTAGTAGATACTATGGCAAGTGGTGTTGTGATTGAATCTAAACTAGATAAAGGTCGTGGCCCAGTAGCAACAGTACTAATTCAAGAAGGTACTATCAAGCAAGGCGACATCGTATTGTGTGGTTTAGAATACGGTCGTGTTCGTGCTATGCGTGATGAAAACGGCAAAACAATCCAGTCAGCTGGACCATCAATTCCGGTAGAAATCATCGGTCTTAGCGGTGTACCAATTTCAGGTGATGAAGCTACTGTTGTTAAAGATGAGAAAAAAGCCCGTGAAGTTGCTTTGTTCCGTCAAGGTAAATTCCGTGATGTTAAGCTTGCCCGTCAACAAAAAGCTAAACTTGAAAACATGTTTGCTAGCATGGCATCTGGTGAAATCTCAGAAGTTAATGTGGTATTGAAGTCTGATGTTCAAGGTTCACTTGAAGCGATTAGCGATTCATTATTGAAACTTTCTACCGATGAAGTAAAAGTTAAAATAATTGGCTCAGGTGTGGGTGCTATTACTGAAACTGATGCATCACTTGCTGCAGCATCGAACGCTATAGTGATTGGTTTTAACGTACGTGCCGATGTTTCTGCCCGTAAAGTGATTGAATCAGAAAATATTGATTTACGTTACTACAGTGTTATTTACGCACTAATTGATGAAGTTAAACAAGCCATGAGTGGTATGTTAGCGCCAGAATTCAAGCAAGTTATTATTGGTCTTGCTCAAGTTCGTGACGTATTCAAATCACCTAAAATTGGCTCTATCGCCGGTTGTATGGTAACTGAAGGTATTATCAAACGTTCAGCGCCAATTCGTGTATTACGTGAAAACGTAGTTATTTACGAAGGTGAACTTGAATCTTTACGCCGCTTTAAAGACGACGTACAAGAAGTTCGTAACGGTACTGAATGTGGTATCGGTGTTAAGAACTACAATGATGTTCGTGTCGGCGACCAAATTGAAGTATTTGAAACGATTGAAGTTGAACGTACACTATAACTAGTATCTCATTGCTAGTAGGTGTAATTATTACCTTGGCAGCACTTATTGACCTGCGTCAACTCAGTGTTTCTAGCTTATATTTACAGCAACTAGCTTTGAGCGAATAGTTAAATACTTTAAAAGGGGCTTATGCCCCTTTTGTGTTGATAATTTATAATTAATTAGCTAACTCATTAATAAATAACGAAAACTGTAGTTTATTAGAGATGGTTTATAGGAGTATACGATGGCTAGAGAATATGCCCGTACTGACCGTGTAGGTCAGCAAATCCAAAAAGAAATCGCCGTTATTTTAATGCGCGAAATTAAAGATCCACGTTTAAGCATGACCACGGTTTCTGCCGTTGAAGTAACACGCGATTTAGCTTATGCAAAAATATTTGTAACGTTTTTTAATGATAATGCTGATGAAATTAAAGCTTCTTTAGAAGTTTTAGCCGAAGCTGAAGGTTATATTCGTTCATTATTAGGTAAACGCTTACGTGCTCGCATCATGCCGCACTTACGTTTTGTTTATGATAGCTCTATGAGTGAAGGTGTACGTATGAGCGCCTTGGTTGATAAAGCAGTTGCCAGTGATAAAGGCAATGATAAACAAGCTGATAACTCAGTGGATAGTGACAACACTGATGATAGTGAGCAAGGCGAGTAAACCATGGCTAAACGTAGAAAAGGCCGCGCGATTAATGGCGT
>NZ_JABSOV010000137.1 GCF_013215345.1 Colwellia sp.
CCATGGCCCCGGCATAGGTTTTTTAATCTTAATCATGTCAAAAGTACTGTCATCAAACCATTGCACTTTTTCATGATCAAATTCATTGACCCGTATTTTACTACCGTCAGGTCTAATAAGAATAATAGGCTTACTACCACTTTTACGATAAAAAATTAACGTTATTTCATCTAAGTTGGCATCAAGACGAAATCGATTATCAAAATAAGGAACTTGATTGGTTATATTATCCTTTTGATAATATTCAACGCGCGTTTTACTCAACTTATCTACTTTACTGCTATTTTCTATATCACTATTAATCAATGCTCCAGCACTAAATGAAGTAACAATAAAAAGTAAAGCAGCAGACAAGCTTGATACTTTATTTTTTTTAGCGTTAAAACACTGATGCTTAGTTATTTCCAAAGTGGCTCCCCTCCTTTTTTGGCTATTACGGCAACACGATCGGCATGTGCATCTAATTCATCGGCCGAAGCAGCAATAACCTTTAATTTATTCCGTGTAGACGGTAGCCGTCTGATGGCATTAACATCTGTATTGTTGCCATCACCAACAGAAAAATCTAATGTTGACTGCAAGCGCGTCATTTCTATATAGACAAAGGCCAATAATTGCGCATCAATCAATGCCCCGTGATAAGTACGGTCGATTAATTTATCTACTCGGTAGAATCGTGCTAAGTAATCTAAGGTCTTGGGTGAGCCAAGTTTTTCTTTTGACACCTTCAGAGTATCGGTAATAGTACAGATGTCTTCCGTCATAGGTACTTTGTCTTGGCTGCGATTCATAGAGTTGAACAATGAAAATTCATGATCCATAAAGCCAACATCGAACTTTGAGTTATGTATTACTAGCTCAGCGCCGCGAATAAAATCAATAAACTCATGAACTACCTGAGAGAAAATAGGTTTGTCATTTAAGAATTCATTGGTTAAACCATGAATGTTTATAACCTCTTGTTCCATTTCGAACACATTGCCGCGTTGGTCAAGGGGTTTTATATACGCATGAAAGGTTCGGCCTGTTAATTGACGGTTGACCATTTCAACACAACCAATTTCTACAATTCTGTGCCCTTCTCTTGGATTAATACCAGTAGTTTCAGTATCCAAAATGATTAAGCGCTGATCTTTTTCTGCCTCTGGGCTGTCGGGTATATTATTCACTTGCGGGCCTTTTATTTAATGTCTATCACGCATTAAGTTTAATGTGATGACTATTTTTCTGGTAGCGTTTGAGGAAATTCGATTAAGTTAATTTGCATACGTTTACTAGTAAAGCATAGAGTAATTAAAGCAAAGACAATCAAGCCTTGGCAAATTAACCATGGCATGGAAGTCAATTGCCAGAATATAAAGCCAATAAGGTTAATGGTGAAGTCAAAAATTAACGCCCCTATCAACAATGCTCGACAATAAGGCCATAGGCTTTTTACCCAGTTTGGTGCATTAGGCCGACGTAGACTAATGATAAGTACAACAAATAAACCAATTAAGCCTGACACCAAGCTTAAAAAGAATAAGTTTGTGTCTGGATAAACCCACTGCATGGTTGACACTCGGTCTTTCATATTCGTTACGGACATAAGCCAAACTAGATAGCCACGTAAAACAAACAGTAACACCAGATAAAAACGTTTTGATAACTTTAAACAGTCAAATTTATCAAAATCTTCGATGGAATACTGTTGATATTGTTTAGACACCTGGCATTTTCTCATTTTTCAATTGACGCTCTTGCTGTAATAAATGCTGGGCAGCTGTAATGGCCTTCACCGCCTTAGAATTAAATTCACGGGTATATAAGGTGTAAACGACCCATAAACTCATCAAGACAAATAAAAGTGGGTGAAAAAACCAACACATTGCTGCTATGGCAAAATAATACGATCTCAAGCCGTAGTTATAAGAATGGGCAGCTTGGTCTTGCACTATCGCCATTTGCTTTGCATAAGCCAATAAATTCTCATTTGTGCCCGACTGATCAAAGGGCGTCGCGCCTATCATGACATTTAAAAAACCGTATTGGCGCATCGACCAAGTAAATTGAAAAAATGAAATAACAAAGATAAAGGCTAATAAGCTGAGTTTTAATTGTATGGCTAAATGATTAACATCGGCGGCAAAGGGTAATGAAGAAATAACCACCGCCAAGGTTTCGACTTTTGCGAATAAGGTAAAAATACCGGCAAGGATCAACAAGGTGCTAGACGCAAAAAAAGCAATGTTACGTTCCAAATTGGCGAGTAAAGCAGCTTCTGAAACCCTTATTTCACGCGAAATCACTTCATACATCCAATGAATTCGATGTTGATGTAAAGATCTGGCGATGCAGTCTGTGGTCTTGGCTTTTTTTCGAGCAAATACGGTATAACCATACCAAGCGACAACGAAAACAGCTAAAGCTAAAATATCGACTAGGGTAAAAGGCAAATTCAATTCCTTAATACGTAACAGGGACAACAAAAAAATGATTATACGCCAACAATTTTTATTGACCAACAACTTCATTTAATTCCTAAAAATACGCTTTGAATTACCACAAGTATTTAGTGCCAGTAATAATTACCGAGTAAGTAATACCGATAAAGAATACCTATTTAAAGTATTGCTAGCATAAAAATATGGCTTTAAATAGAATCATTATTTAGCTTTTCATAGCCTAACAAACTAAGCACTTGAGTTTTATAAATAATTGAATAACACTGGCACTATTACAATCCACCGCGTGTTAGCATTTAAGTCATCACTCGACATTCAAGGAATTTCAATGATAAAGATTAAACAACTGACGTTGTTACTGGCGATTTCAACCACACTGACTGCTTGTAATAGCTCTTCTGCCCTGCCAACACAGGAATCATTACCAGGCAGTTGGCTCGTTGAGTCAATTAAGGATAAAGCTGTCATCACTAAAAGTACTGCTCAATTAAACTTTGATCAGCAAAACAGATTAAGTGGCTCTGCATCGTGTAATAACATATCCTCGAGCTATACCCTAGAGCACAACTCGTTAAACATTGGCCCAATGGCCGTAACTCGGAAAATGTGTTTACCTGCTTTAATGGAGCAAGAGTCTCGATTATTGCAAGCCCTAGGCAAGGTAAAACGTTTCCAATTGAATAATGGCGAACTATCAATGTACGACCAACAAGGCAGTTTGCAAATAAAAGCAAATAGAACAAAACCATAAGCTAGCATTTAAGTAATATCAAAAAACAAGCTTTCTATACTTTTTTGCTATATAGCAATATAAGTTATAACAAAATATCACTTCATTTTTTATAACAAAAAGCTACTCTTATGCTGTTAATACAACTAATTCCACAGGATCCAATATGTCTAAAATTTTCGAAGACAACACCACAACCATAGGTAATACTCCTTTAGTTAAGCTAAACCGAGTGATTAATGCTGAAAATGGCGCAAATGTGTACGCTAAAATAGAAGCGAGAAATCCAAGCTTCAGCGTTAAATGTCGTATTGGCGCTAGCATGGTTTGGGATGCTGAAGAAAAAGGTTTATTAAGCCCAGGAAAAGAAATTGTTGAGCCTACCAGTGGCAATACAGGTATCGCTTTAGCGTTTGTGGCTGCAGCGCGTGGCTATGCCATTACCTTAACCATGCCAAGCACAATGAGCTTAGAACGTCGTAAATTACTCACCGCTTTAGGTGCAAAAGTTGAATTGACTGACGGTGCTAAGGGTATGGGTGGCGCAATTGCTAGAGCCCAAGAGCTTAAAGATTCAGATCCAGAAAGATATGTATTATTAGGCCAGTTTGACAACCCAGCTAACCCAAAAATACATGAAGAAACTACAGGACCAGAAATTTGGAATGATACCGATGGTAATATAGATATCTTTGTTTCTGGTGTTGGTACTGGTGGTACTCTTACTGGTACAAGCCGCTATATTAAACTAACCAAAGGTAAAGCCATTACTACGGTTGCCGTTGAGCCTGTAGACTCGCCAGTGATCAGTCAAGCACTTGCTGGTGAAGAATTAACACCGGGTCCTCATAAGATTCAAGGTATAGGTGCCGGCTTTATTCCTGGTAACTTAGACCTTGAAATGGTTGATGCCGTTGAACTGGTTTCTAATGAAGACTCTTTTGCTATGGCACACCGCTTAATGAAAGAAGAAGGCATTCTTGCTGGTATTTCATCAGGCGCCGCAGTTGTTGCTGCCAAGCGTATAGCTGAACGTCCTGAAAATAAAGGTAAAAATATTGTCGTCATTTTACCAAGCTCTGCGGAACGTTACCTATCAAGTGCGTTATTTAGCGAGAGCTTTAGCGATAAGGAACTTGTTCAATAAAAATTATTGAATTAATTTACTTTTGACTAAAGACACTTCGGTGTCTTTTTTCGTTTCAAACATCGTCAAAGAAATTTCACTTCACTTTAGCAAAGTAATTACGTTATTATTAAGCATAATGTTTCTACTTTTGACTTATTTATCATGCGCCATTTAAAAATCATTCTATCTTTTTTGTTATTAAGCTCAGTCTTTTTATTAACGGCTTGTGATAGTGATGATTCAAAAAAAATCACTACGGTTAATAACCCTGAAATAGTTGCCTTAGCTTTTTTCGATGCCCTGTATAATGAAAAAAACATTGAAAAAGCGGCTTCCGTTTGTAATCCTAAGTTAGCACGACTTATTCTTCATTATCGCTCACCGCAAGCAGTCGCCCGTCACCTGTTTAATATGTCATACGACAAAGTAGAAATGAGACCGGATAGTAGCGGTGTTAAAATTCGAGAACAATTTAAAGGTACCGCTAATATCACCGTTTATTTTGATGGCTATTACCAAGACAAACGTATTAAAGAAGTTAAACGCTTAGCGATTGTCCAACGTGATGGTAAGTGGTTTATTGATAAAATATTAAAAGACCCTTTTTAAAGCTCCTCTCCCATAATTAAATATAAGATAAAATAATGTTAAAAACAGGTACCTACCAACACTTTAAAGGCAACTTCTACCAAGTACTTCATATTGGTCGGCATAGCGAAACTGAAGAATATATGGTGGTTTACCACCCAGCCGATAATAAAGAAGATATATGGCTGCGCCCTTTAACTATGTTTGATGAAACGATAGAGCGAGAGGGGAAAACATTAAAACGCTTCAGCTTTGTTAAGCCGTAGCGCTTTAATTGTTAAAAGTAAGTGTTAGAAATAAGGTTGTTGTTGATAAGTAACTTTAGCCAATAGAAAAAAAGGGATGTTCTTGCCATGGCACTTTCTTATGCTGTATGTCAGTCACATCGGCTTGCTCTGGCCCATGGGCAAGCCACACTAGCATTTTTTCAATATTAATTTGTTCACCACAAAGTAATACTTCTACATCGCCATCGGCTAAGTTACGCGCATAGCCACTTAAACTATATTCAATGGCTTGCTGTTGAGACGAGGCTCGAAAATAAACCCCTTGTACCCTACCTGAAATATGCGCAATATAGCTAACATTCATAGATTTTTCTCTTATTAAATCACTATTATTATCAGTAAAGTTTGCACCTAAGACAGTCATTGTCTAAAATCGGCACAAATTCCTCTTTCACCGAATAAATCCTCGTTTAATACTCGGTATTTATTCATTAAAAATAAGTATAGACCTATGTCAGCAAGAATTTCTTTAAATGTTGGTCGTGAAAAATCATTATTACGTAAACACCCATGGATTTTTTCGAAAGCTATAAACAAAATCAAAGGTAAACCTATGCTAGGCGATACCGTTGATGTATTCGATAGTAAAGGTAACTGGTTAGCTAAGGGTGCATATTCACCTGAATCTCAAATTAGAATTAGAATCTGGAGCTTTGACGAGCATCAAGAAATCGATCGGGATTTTTTCTTTAATAAGTTACAAAAGGCACAAGTTAGACGTGACTGGTTTATTGCCCAAGGTAAATTAACTGGCTATCGATTAATTGCTGGTGAGTCTGATGGTCTGCCCGGCGTTACTATTGATAAATATGATAATTTTCTAGTTTGTCAATTACTTAGTGCTGGTGCAGATTTTCATCGTTACACGCTAGTGAGCTGTTTAAAAGAGCTTTACCCTGATTGCCATATCTATGAACGCTCTGATGTTGATGTGCGTAAAAAAGAAGGCTTAGAGCCGGTAACGGGTTGGTTAACTGAACCACAAGACTCTACCGAGTGTGTAATTGAAGAACACGGTATCAAAATACATGTTGATATTGCTACCGGTCACAAAACAGGGTTTTATCTCGATCAACGCGACTCTCGCTTGACGGCCGGTAAATTTGCCAAAGATAAAACTATTTTAAATTGTTTTTCTTATACCAGTACTTTTGCATTACATTGCGCGGCAAACAATGCCAAAGAAGTGATTAATGTCGATGTATCGCAATCGGCCCTTGATATGGGTAAACGTAACTTAGATTTAAACGGTCTAGCTGATGCCAACGTTTCTTTTGTTAAAGCTGATGTATTTAAGTTATTGCGTACCTATCGAGAAGAACAACGTCGCTTTGATATGATTATTCTTGACCCGCCTAAATTTGTTGAATCAAAAGCACAACTAACCGGCGCTTGTCGTGGCTACAAAGACATCAATATGCTGGCAATGCAATTATTAAACCCTGGTGGTATTTTGTTAACATTTTCTTGCTCGGGCTTAATGGAAGCAAGCTTATTTCAAAAAGTGGTTGCCGATGCCGCATTAGATGCAAAAAGAAATGTCTATTTTGTCGAACGATTACAACAAGCCGCTGATCACCCTATTTCATCTAATTACCCAGAAGGTTATTATTTGAAAGGTTTAGTTTGTCAGGTTGAATAGTCAAAACCTCAGACAAATCTTCAGATAAAACACTTATGTTAGTGATGGCTATGGATGGCCATCTCAATAAAAAAGCATCTAAGATTGATGATTTTCATGCTAAAACGCTTAAACAGCTTTTAAATTAAAAATTATTTTATTGAAAAATATCACTTAAATAACTGCTTCTATAAAACAAATATCGCTACGATAGCACTCACCTCTCCTTTATATTGCCGTTATTTTACATAACGTTAACAAACAATTCATAAAAATAAACTTGACATTAAACAATCGTTAACAGTGAAGATATTCCTCCTTTCAACATTTACGCTCAAAATTTGATCGATTTTTATATTGTATACGATATAAAGTATATGTTAGGTTTTATTTACTTCATGGATGAAGCTGTTTTCATGAAAATTTATCCATGAAGAAAGAAAATATAATACTAAAAACAAAAAGGAATATTGATATGAAGCTTAACAAGCTATTTATTGCTAGCTGTACTTTGCTAACAATGGCCTCGGCACAGGCCACACACATACCGCAAGCGCCACAACAAGCCCCACAACAATCAAGTGTGCAAACTATTGAATTACACAGTGGTCATGCACAGAAAAACCCCGTGGATATTAAGGCACCAACTCCTCAAAGGGACAAGCAGGCCACTGCTACCCCTTTAACAAGTATGAATAGCAAGTCAGTGCAGCCAATGTCATTACAAGCAGCTGCGAGTTGTAATGTTAATGCTTTTGCCACATCGAACTCTTCGACCTTGATCAATGAAATTAAAACTCAAGGTCCTAACTGTGTTAATGAATTGTTTAATGCCTCAGCTGGCATTCAAACAAGCGCCTATAGTTCAGACAACATGTACGCCGTGGCTAATCATGTAAAAAACTTATCACAATCATATGCCGGTGGCGGCGATGTTAATATTGAAGCAATGTTTCTTTATTTACGCGCGGGCTATTATGTCGAGTTCTACAACAACGGGGTAACTTTTGTATCTTGGGTAAAACCTGCGGTTAAAGGCGCAATTGATGCATTTGTTAACAATGCCAATTTTTACCAAGATAACGATGGCCATGGCAAAACCCTTTCAGAAGTTATCATCACTATGGATAGCTCTGAGCAACAAGATATATATTTACCTGTTGTTAAAGAATGGTTAAGTCGCTGGAATCAAAGTTATGGTAACAAATGGAATATGCGTAGTGCCGTTAATGGTATCTTCACTATTTTATTTCGCGGCCAGTACAATACTAACTTTAAAACCTTAGTGAATACCGACACCACTTTAATCAGTCGCTTAAATAACTTTACTCAGCAAAGCTGGATGATTAACAGTGAATCTGAATACCTTATCTCTAATGCGGCCCGAGAATTAGGTCGAATGAAGATGTACGGCACGGCAATTCAGGCTACCGTTGATTCAGGCCTAAATAGTATTTTTACCAATTATGTTAACTTTGGTAATGGCGATGCTGTTTGGTTAGGTGCTGCTGATACCGCCACCTACTATGGTAACTGTGCTGATTACGGTATATGTGGCTATGAAGTTGAGCTAGAGGCAAAAGCGTTATCGCAAACTTATACTTGTAGCTCAACCCTTATAATCCGCTCACAAAACCTAACCTCTGCACAGCAATCATCCGCTTGTTCGGTGTTAGGTGCTGAAGAAAGTTATTTCCACAACAAAACACAGTCTGGTAATGTGCCAATCCCAGGTGATACCAACAATCAATTGCAAATTAATATTTTCGACAGCAGCAATGATTATGGTAAATATGGCGGCCCTATCTTTGATATAAACACCAATAATGGTGGTATGTATTTAGAAGGTGACCCATCTGTTGCTGGTAATATTCCAAATTTCGTTGCCTATGAAGCCTCTTATGCTGAAGCGCCCCATTATGTTTGGAACTTAGAACATGAGTACGTACATTACTTAGATGGTCGTTTTGATTTAGCCGGAAACTTTAATTCTCCAACTGAAAAAG
>NZ_JABSOV010000138.1 GCF_013215345.1 Colwellia sp.
GCTGTAGTCTTAGCGCTCCAGCAGCAGGTACTTGGTATATTGATGTATATGGCTATCAAGCTGTTTCTGGCTTAACGCTAACATTACAAGCTAACCCATAGGTTAACCATAAGTTAGCCCTTCCCTAAATAATAACCTTAACAATAACCTTAACAATAAAATCGAGAGGGAATAATCTCTCTCGGTTTTTATATATTTTTAAGATAGTGATCTACCTGCTTTTGGTTGTTTGGCTCGACAATATCTATACCTTGGCATTTCAGTTGTGGTAACAGCTTTTTATAACGTTTACGCTTTTGATGATAAGTTTGAAGTACCCATAAGATAATGGAGTCACGACTAAAAAAGGTTTGCTTAAAGGTCTCAACGTTACCTGCAAAGAGTTTCTTCTTGGTTACCGCTCTAACAATTGAGCGCGTAAATGAGCGATATAATACCACCCTAAAAGAATGATTAAGCCAAATTATTTTAGTGGCACGTGTCCAAACGATGTCCCTTACAACGGAATAATTACCATCAAGTACCCAAGTATCTGAAGCTGTGGCCTGTTTGACTAAGCCCCTAAATTCGTCATCCGCTCGCTCTTGCCAATTGGGCAACCAATGTAATTGATCTAACTCTATATATTCTAATGCCATCTTATTGGATAACTTTTGAGAAAAAGTCGACTTACCACTACAACTTGAGCCAATAACGACGATACATTTCAACTAGTCACCTTAATATCATTTGAATGTTTCTATAACTATTGATTAGTGATTTGATAATGCCGTTGTACATCTTTAGTGACCTGACCCCAGCTTGATTGCTTAACCCGCAACTGGTGCTGTAGAAAAGCATCTTGATTAACAAACTCTTCATAGACAGTAAATTTATTCATATTAAACGCATCTGCCCTAACCTTAAAGACTAAACAACCGGCCTCAGCTCTGGTTAATGCTATATGCGTGGCTAGTTCACTTTGTACCTTAACAAGATCGGCATCTGAGACGATAATATGTTCCCGTAAGATAACTTTTGGCAACTTTTTAATCCTTAATATGTTCGCGTTTTATCAAGTTCAGCGTAAATACCTAACGTTGTTTTAATGCGGCAACTGCTAAGCCAGACGTTATAAACGTTAAACCCGCACCAATATTTAAGCCATTGATTAATTTTTGTTTATTTTGTAAGCAAGCCGTAAGTTTAGAGGAGAAGATACCCATTAAAGAAAAGCCAATTGCTGTTAACAAAGCAAACCAAAAACCATAAACCATCATTTGTGCAGTGACCGAGCCTAACGCTGGATTAACAAACTGGGGAATAAATGCCAGCACAAACATACCCGGTTTTGGGTTTAATGCAGCCGATAAAAATCCGGTACTGAAAATTGTTTTAATCGGTTGTTTACTGGCCGGAGTTAGATTTATTAAGTTACGAGACCTTAGTACCTTTATCCCTAACCAAATAAGATAAGCGGCGCCGATTAATTTGACCACCATAAAAGCTATCGCTGAGGTCTGAATGAGTAAAGTCAGTCCAAAAGTCGCGGTCATCACGTGAAATAAAATACCAGCACCTGAAGCAAACCCTGAAACACAAGCCGCTAATTTTCCTTGGCTGAGCCCTCTGCCTATAGCCAATATATTATCTGGCCCCGGTGATATCACTAAGAGTAAACAAGCCAGTGTATAAGTAAGGAATACTTCAATAGGGAACATTTAAACTCCGAAAATATAAGATTATAATAATCATGATTTTACTTAGCGACTTTATTTAGCAACAAAAGTTTTATTGATAATACGCCAGTTATTGTCACGCTTATACATAACTAAATAGTCAATGTAATGTGATTTCGAGGTTTTGAAATCTAACTTTACCATGGCCATTTTATCATCAACAATATCAACGGATAGAACCTTGCCATGCCAGGTATCTTCAGTTTTTTTCTTAAAGAAACCGGAAAATTCTTGTAAGGTCAGGCTTCTAATACTTTCCTTACCGGTGTCTTTGTTAGTTGTGATCATTTTCACATGACCAAAGTCCAAATCAAATGCTTTGCTAAACAGTTGCTGGTCACCATTTGCCATGGCATTAAAGTAATTATAAGCAGTATCCACAACGGCTTTATATTCGTTACTTGTCAGTCCTTTAGCATGGTTAGGTAGTGACATTAGGCCGAGAAAGAGTAGCGTAGCTATAACGGTTAATTTTACTTTTGACATTTATTTAGTCCCTTTAAATACTATGGCGTCTGAGCGTTACACAAACCTTAAATTAAGGACTCTATTTAATAGGTAAACGTTAAGAAAATAAAGGGCTTAAATTGTAATGATTTATGACTGCTTATTACGGCTTAAAATGGAAAGTAATTTATGAATAGTGCTTTATAAGAGTCACTTGATAACAGTAAACACTTTATTAATTATTATTTTAATAATTTACAAAGTGACTTGGTAAACATCAACGTTGAAGCCACGAAAGACCGTTGCCTTAGCAAATGTAAACCCCGTTCGGTTGACTACCTTTACTGAACTAACATTATCAGATTCAATCAAGGCATGCACAGATTTTAGCTTCAAAGTTTTTTTAGCAAAAGCTAATACCCCCAGTGTTGATTCAACAGCGTAGCCCTTACCTTGGTGTTCGCTCGCTAGGCGATAGTTAATATGAAAAACATCTTCGTTATCAACTTGATGGTTATTCAAACCACAAACACCAACAAAGGCATTATCTTCTTTGCGGTATACAGCCCAATGTCCATAACCATTGGCTAGGTATTGCTGTTGGCAGTTGGCGATATAAGCGAGAATTTGTTTTTCCGTATGAACGCCAACGGTAGAGTATTTCATTACATCAGGATCAGATAAGACTGTTACCAGGTTTTCAGCATCATCATTACTAATTTTACTCATAACTAGACGGTCAGTTTCAAAATGCATCAACAAAAACTCCTCAATGTTTATTCTCTAAGGGTGGCATTTACTATAAATAATTTTCGATTTAGCTATGTAATAGCTTCGATTTAGTTATGAATTAGCTTTGATATTAAAAACTTTTCTTATACAAGTTGAAACTACAAATGAAACGATGAAGCCAACGACAAAATAGAGCACTACTGCGATAGTGGCGAGCTCTGAATCATAGGTTTGACCACTTTCAAGTAAACACTTAGCGGTAGCGTAGTCAAACGAGCCGCCATTATCTAAACATTCATCAACGATTAAAAAAGTATGTAACGCCCAAATGGCGAATAGACTGGTAAAAACACCAACAAGTGTTGGTATAAGTGTTCGATTCATAGAGGTATACAGACCTTAGCTTTAAATTTAAAGACAATAGCGTAACAGATAAAACCCAGCGGAGCCGTAATAGCTGGTTAAATGATTTAAAGTAACTTTCCTTAACCGTATAAGAGTAACCTGTATTCGTTTTCTCTGGTCCATCTACTGGTACCAAGGGCACATTAACTTTGACAATCATGATCTTTTTCTCCGGAATGTACAGCTGTAGACTCCGCTTACCTTGGACCAAGCCATTAACATAATTGAAATATCAAAGTGTAATGAATTACCGATGGGTGTCTTCGTTAGTTAGCCCACAGACTGAGGCAATCCTCCGAGATTTCACTACGCTCTGTTAAACTAAGCAATACACCAACTCTAAATTCACTATCTCCCGAATACAAGAACAACATTGCTAAATTTATTAAATTAAAGACCTCAAATACGTCTTAATAATGAAGCACTATAGGTGAACCATAATAAGATTTATAGTGCACTTGTCACTTTCAGTTAACATCCCACTCTATTTAATTGATTTTACGACTTAAAAAGGTCAATATATGTTAAAAAAAAGGAATTTCAAAGTGAAAAGTTATCTCAGCATCACCAAGTATACCATCCTTGTATGTACTGCTTTATTAATAACGGCTTGTTCAAAAGAACCCGTCAAACAACCCGATAGTGAAAAAAGTCAGGCACTGGTTTTACTCCGGGGATTACCGACACTGGATACCAAGCACAGTGTCGCGATAATCGAACTGGATCCTGAGTCCGCCAAATTCGGCGAAATTTTACAGGACTATGAACTTAGCAATTTGGCAGAGCCTTTACATCACCTTTACTACAGTCCAACAGGTCGATTATATGCCACCGGATTAGATATAAACTGTAGTTTAGCCGAGATAAAGTTAGTTAGGGACCTTAACGGTGCACCATTGATCAAGGGCCATCATTGTCTTGATACCCAAGGTCAAGTCATTGGTGAAGACATTATGTGGCATACCTCCAACGGCAAAGAATACATGTTTGTCACCTTTATGGGTGGTGGTGGCTTAGACCAAGCTGACGGTGGCTCTGTCGGCGTATTTGATCCGCAAACTAATGATGTGGTTAAAATAATCTCCGCGAGAAAGAGTCAAGTAGATGCGGGCAAGCCTTATATTATGTACCCTCATGGCATATCAGCCTATAAAGACAGAATGGTCATAGCGTCTACTATCCACCCTGATTTAAAAACCGGCGTTGGTAGCACTATCACCATCATTGATTTAAATTCCTTGTCACCGATTGAAACCATCACGGTTGAAGATGCCAAACCTGTAGGCTTCCCGTCATCGCCAGTTGAAGTGTTGTTTGTCCGCCCGAGTATTGTCGAAAACGTCAAACCGGGCGTGTTGGTCAATACCATGTTTGGTTTTGAAACTTGGTACATTCCTTTCAATGAAGCAGACAAAACATTTGCCGAGCCAGTCAAAATTTATAACGGCGTGGATGAAGGTACTGGGGTGCCCCTTGAGTTTTATGGCACCAAAGATGAGTTATTTATTAGTCATGCGATCCCAGGTGTAGTTAAACGATACAAGCTGAGCAGCTTGCCTGAACTCGTTTCATCAGGACCTGATATCAAAGCTGAATTGGGGGCACACCATATGATTTTTTATCCCTCTTCATCTGGTCGAAAGCTGATCGCGGTGCAAAACAACCTGCTTAATTTGGGTAACCAAGCTGATAATGACCCGACCGATATTGACTTTATAGCAAAAGTGAACGACCACTCATTAACGATACATGATCTCACTTCCAGCAAGCGATTAAAAACCATTAACTTTAAAGAAAAATATAATAAAGGTATTGAAAATATAGAAGCGTTGTTTGGTTCTGGTTTTATTCACCATCATTAAATTACATTTTAGGGCTTAGTGGACCGCACTTAGCCCCTAACTTGCAGTGCACTGTTATAGCTTGAAATTAAACACGTTGCGGGAAAACCAACAGATTAATAACCAAGGAAAAACAGTTAATGAAAATTAAACAGGCCTGTTATTTATTGTTGGCCGTGACATTGATGATAGTGACCGCTGAATATTACCAGAGCAAACCAAGGCCCACGGCGTTGAACGGTTTTTCCGCGCCGTTTGTTTATGGTCAATTTACCACTCCACAAAATAATCCGTTAACCAATGAAGCTGTCGCCCTAGGTCGGCGACTTTTTTATGATCCACTATTGTCAGGAAACAACAAACTTGCCTGCTCCCACTGCCATCAACAAAAGCTGGCCTTTACTGATGGCATGAAAAATTCGATGGGGGTTTCACTTAAACCTTTGTCGTTTAATACCCCAAGCTTGGTAAACCTGATGTGGGGACCACAGCATTTTTTTTGGGATGGCAGAGTAAATTCGCTAGAAGAACAAGCGTTATTACCAATCATTAATGTTGATGAAATGGATCAGAACCTTGATGAATTGATTGATGAATTGAAAGCAGTAGAGCAATACCAAAGGTTATTTTCCAAGGCTTATGGTGCCATCAACAAACAAAATATCGCCAAGGCATTGTCTGCTTTTCAACGGACGTTGATTTCGGCTAATTCAAAGTACGATCAGTTTTTGGCAGGCACCATCAAGTTGACTGATGAAGAAGAGTTCGGTCGGAAACTTTTTGTTGCGCACCCCGATGTAAAAGCAAGCTTACGTGGCGGTAATTGTATTGACTGTCACAGCCAGTTTTTAACCAGCGGATTTAATACCAAGTACGACGGTTTCACCAACAACGGACTAGATAATGAAGAGCAGTTACTCCCTGGGCTACAAGCGGTAACCGGAAAACCTGAACACAAAGGGTTATTCAAGGTGCCGTCTTTAAGAAACATCGCCTTGACCGCTCCTTATATGCACGATGGTCGATTCAACACCTTAGCACAAGTGATGGATCATTATAATGAGGGGATCAAGCTCAGCTCAACCTTAAGTCCATTGATAGTGGAGGCCAATAACATCGTCAATGGCAATAAGAAAAAACCCAGTCTTAATTTAAGCATGGAAGAGAAAAAAGCCATTGTTGCCTTTTTACATACTCTAACGGATGAGCAATTTATTATAAATACAAAGTTCTCTGATCCTTTTTTACAGGAAATAAAAATTGAATAACAGAATACGTTTATCATTGAGTTTTTTGCTCATATTGGTCATTATCGGTATTTGTGGATTGAGTTGGTATAAAGCCAATTCCCCCAGACAATTAACGATCAACTTTAGCGCTGTTGTGGGTCAACAGCCATTGGTCTATAACCAAATAAACTACCCTAACCCCGGTGGCCCCGGATTATTCAAGATCCGGGATTTTCAGTTTTATATCAGCAATATCAGATTACTCAGCGAGCAAGGCGATTATATTGCAACGAATAGCTATCATTTAGCCCGTTTTGACAACGAAAAAACGATTTATACCATTCAATTTAATAATATTCCCAACCGAAGTTATCGCGCAATTGAATTTGCTATTGGTGTTGACGAAAAAGCCAACGGCACGATCATCTCCCAAGGAGATCTGGATCCCAACAACCGGATGGCATGGAGTTGGGATGTAGGTTATAAATTCATTTTATTTGAAGGGGGATTACAACATGGTGATACCTTATATCCCTTGGTATACCATGTCGGATTTAATGAAAACTACCGAAAATTAAGCTACCCTGTACAGGGGGAATTGCAAGCATCTGTTGATTTCAAAGTAGATATCATGAAATTGTTTAATGGCCAAGCCAATCTCAATATGGCCGAGTTATCGAGTATTAAATTTGACCGCAATGATACCCGGTTTTTGGCTGATAATTATGAAAAGATGATTATAGCTGTAAAACAACAGCCAGCTAAATAACAAATTAACCGACTCATTTTTTTATTTTAACTATCATGAGACTCTCCATCAAAGTGTTAAAAATATACTTAGGTGAGTCTCATACCTGATAGGCGTAACAAGTAACTCAACTGGCTTGTTAATATTATCACTGGATCGCTTGAGTTATACCCAAACTACCTCAATATACAGGGTTCAGTTAGTGCTAGAAACACTTTACCCACAGGCTATACGTTCCAAAAACAACCTAAGTACTTAGTGTCATCAATATAATAACCATCTTGAAAACCATTTAAATTAGCAGGTCTGTCTATTGCAAGCTGCTCTAGAATATAAAGACATATTCTCTATACGTACTTTAATAGACACAAAAAAAGCACTGAGCGATTACCCAGTGCTTTTTATTTAATTCATCTACGTAAATAAAGTACTTTGTACTGTTCTAGCTTATGACCTAGTTAATGTCTTGATTACTTAGCAAGCTTTTTACCAAGGATACGTGTTTTAGCATTAGCTGCCATAAAGGTAAATACCGCATAAGTTGCCACGTTTTGACGTAATTTTTCTGGGTTTATTTTATCCAGGGTATCATCCGCTGTGTGATGATAATCAAAGTAGTCGCTACCATCTTGGGATAAAGCAAAGGCAGGAATGTTAAACTTACGAAATGGAATTAAGTCTGGACCGCTACGCGCTGAGTTTTTAGCTAGGAACTCAACACCAAGAGATTTCATCATAGCGGCAATATCGCTAACTAAAGGCAATGAACTGGCATGAACATTGGAATCAAACGCCCATATCTTATCAGCGCCAAAGTCAGACTCTGCTGCTGCCACTATGTTCGAAAGGCTTTGTTCATTGGCCTTAACATAAGCTTTAGCGCCCCATAAACCAAATTCTTCGGCAGCAAACAATACCACACGTATACTGCGTTTTGGTTTGCCTTTAGATACTGCCAATTTTGCCGCAGCCATTGTTAATGCAACACCCGCACCATCATCTAATGCACCAGTACCTAAGTCCCAAGAGTCTAAATGGCCACCAATAAGTACATGTTGATCTGGAAATTCCTTGCCAGTAAACTCCGCAATAACGTTATAAGAAGTGCCCTCGCCCATCGATTTTGCTTGTACATTAATATTGATAGTTACAGGCTTTCCTAAAGCAACTAAGCGATGTAATTGATCGGCATCAGCATTAGAAATTGCAGAAGCAACAATTTTAGTAACGCCATCTTTATAGTGACTGCCGCCTGTGTGAGCAAAACGATGATAAGCCGTGCTTACTGAGCGCATTACATAACCAACAGCACCTTTTTGTGCTGCCACAACAGCGCCTCGACTACGAGCCTGAACAGCAGGACCATAACCGTTGCCATCACGGTCTCGGTTCATTCGATAGTTTATAAAAACAATTTTACCTTTTGCTACATTTTTAGGTGCATTTTCTAGTTCCGCTAAGGTTTTAAATTCAATCACTTGTGCTTGAATTCCGTCTTTAGGTGTACTTATGCTATTTCCCAAAGCAGTAATGTGCAGCCGTTGTGGTGCTGGGCTGACAATAGCTGCTGACTCAGAATATCGAATCCATTTAGGAAAAGTCGCAGGCTCAATCCATACCTTATCAAAGCCCATGGTTTTA
>NZ_JABSOV010000139.1 GCF_013215345.1 Colwellia sp.
GATTTAATACCATTAGCGTAAAAAGCCACTGGTTTACCATCTAAATCTCTAGCGTGGTAATTAAATAAAGCGTTAAAATCATCACCTTCATATAAAAACTGAATACGCATAGCTTGGTCAGTATACCCACCTAGTACGTTATCTTGTTCAAAGCCTGGTGCTTTATTATCAATGTAATTGTCTCTATCTTGACGTAATAATGAAACACGAGCTGATAAATTGTCAGTTAAACCGCCGCCAACAGCAGCACGTAAATCAGTAGTATTTTTGCTACCGTATGATAAGGAAACGAAACCATCTAAATCTTGAGTTGGTTTGGCTGAATCAAATTTCACTAAACCAGCAGGGGTATTTCTGCCGAATAAGGTTCCTTGTGGACCGCCAAGTACTTCTATGCGTTCTAAATCAAAAACAGGAAAACCTTTTAAAATAGGATTCTCTTGCACGACATCATCTACCACTAAAGAAACAGGTTGAGAAGCGTTTAAGTCAAAATCTGAATTACCAAGGCCACGCATATAAAAGCGTGGAAATGTTCTGCCGAACGATGACTCGACGCTTAGGCTAGGGATTTTTGCATTTAAAAAACGAATATCCATAGCTGATGAACTATAAGCATCTAAATTGTCACCTTGTAACGCTGTTACAGCGACGGGTACTTCTTGCACATTTTCAACTCGCTTACGCGCTGTAACTTGTATAACCTCAATGCCGGCAACTTTTTTCTTTACAGTCTCATCTGCCGCTAAAGCAGTGGTAGAAACACCCGCAACACTGGCAAACAGTGATGCTTGTACACATAGTGACAGTGCACTTTGTTTAAACATTTTCATTTGTTATCTCCCTGGATTTTATATATTTTGTTTATGCTTTGTTTATTTTTATTTTTATTTTTATTTTTATTTTTATTTTTAATATAATTGTGCTTTGTTTATACATTCGTTTTTTATACTTTGAGCCGGCATTATTTCTTGTATAAATCTGACAAAAAACTAATGCCGTAATCCATTGCCTCAACTTTAAATAGTTCTGCGATGGTTTGCCCTAAATCAGCAAATGTTTTTCGGTTACCTATATTAACAGATCCGACCTGTTGATGGTAAGCGATAATCGGTACATATTCACGGGTATGCTCAGTGCCCGGCCATGTTGGGTCACAACCGTGATCAGCAGTTAGAAATAATACGTCATCTGCAGACATCGCCGCAAAGAGCTCAGGAATACGAATATCTAGGGCTTCAAGCTCTCTTGCATAACCAATGGCATCACGTCGGTGACCAAAGTCTTGATCGAAATTAACTAAATTAGTAAAGATGAGGGAATTGTCTTGAGCGGTGTTGATATGGCTTAGCGTGGCATCAAAAAGTGCATCTAAACCAGTGGCTTTGGTTTTTTCATCAATACCTTGATGGGCAAAGATATCGGCAATTTTACCAACACTGATAACATGAGTACCTGCCTTTGATATTTTATCTAATACCGTTGGCGCAGGTGGTAATACCGAGTAATCTCTTCTGTTACCTGTTCTGGCAAAGTTATCAGGATGATCTCCAACAAAAGGTCTAGCGATAACACGCCCTATATTTAAGTCACCAAGCAGTTCACGTACAGTTTCACAATACTTATAGAGATTATCTAAACCAAAATGCTCTTCATGGGCAGCAATTTGAAAAACACTATCTGCCGAGGTATAACAAATGGGTAAACCCGTTTTGATATGTTCTTCTCCCAAACGTTTAAGTATTTCAGTACCCGAGGCATGACAATTACCTAATATGCCGTCAAAATCAGTCGCTTGGTTAATATTGTCAATTAATGTTTTAGGAAAGCTATTTTCTTTATCGGTAAAATACCCCCAATCAAATAGCACCGGCACTCCTGCCATTTCCCAGTGACCACTCGGGGTATCTTTACCTGTGCTAATTTCCTCGGCAAAGCCATAAGCCCCTTTACTTGGCGCTCCTCCTTCATAAGGGAAGTCCTGATTAGATGCCTGCTGACAGGCTTTTATTAACCCCAGTGCCGATAAATTGGGTAAGGCAATCTTTTTGCCTGTTTCATCAAAATACGCACGTGCTAAATTAGCTAACGTATTTGCACCAACATCACCAAAATCAACTGCATCCGGAGAGTAACCAATACCAAAACTATCAATAACCAAAATTATTGCACGAGCCATAATGTTTCCTTTTTTTAATATTTTAATATTATAATTACAAATGATAACAAATATTGAAATAATCTGATAAATAATATGACCAACTGGTCAAGTTGTGTTAATTTATCACCTTTCTAAAAAAGGGTAAATAGAGCATTTTCTACTCGCTAATTATTTACCGGCTCTTTAGTTTATTAACCTTACAATGCTAAAATGAAATATAGCCAGTACCTGTCAACTACAAGTAGTTGGGCTCACTATAAAAAACTAGTATTTAATTATTAAGATTTTCTTTGACAAGTAGGCTGAACATTGAAACCAATTAAACCAACCATTATTGCTATCGCTGGTCCATCAGCATCAGGGAAAACACTTTTTGCTCAAACAATTCATGACGAACTGGTAACAGAGCTTGGTGAAAATGGCATTTCAATTATCTATGAAGATGCTTATTATCGTGATCAATCTCATTTATCTATGACTGATCGTGAGCAAACAAATTATGATCACCCCAATGCCTTTGAACATGAGCTATTGTCAGAACATTTAAAGAAATTGACAGACAACAAAACAATTAATAGCCCTGTTTATTGCTACAAAACTCATACTCGCCTTAATGAAACCAAGACATTTTCACCAACAAAAATCATTCTAGTTGAAGGTATATTACTACTGTCTAATCAAGAATTGAGAGACTGTTTTGATATAAAAGTTTATATGGATACCCCGTTAGACATTTGCCTGATCAGAAGAATTAAACGAGATCTCGTTGAGCGTAATCGCAGTGTCGAGTCAGTTACCAACCAATATTTAGCCACAGTAAGACCCATGTACCATCAATTTATCGAGCCATCAAAAGCTTGGGCTGATATTGTTATTACCCGAGGCGGTAAAAATAGAATGGCCATTGAAGTACTCAAAGCAAAAATTCGTCAACTGTCACAGCTCCCCACACAATAAGAATTAAATTAAGATAAAATAGAATAAAATAACAATAAAACAAAAGAGGTCTTCATGGAACTAGGTGCACTCAGAGGTGTTATCGGTATATTCGTATTGCTAGGAATAGCCTACGCATTATCAAGTGAAAAAAAATCCATTAACTTACGTACGGTTGGCTTAGCGTTTACCCTGCAAATTCTGCTGGGAGCATTTGTTTTGTATGTGCCTTTTGGCAAAGATTTTTTACTGTCTATGACCAACGGTGTACAAAGTGTTATCGACAGCGCAAAAGTAGGCATTGACTTCCTTTTTGGTGGTTTAGGCACTGATGCCATGTATGAAAATGGTGTTGGTTTTGTTTTTGCTATCAGGGTATTACCCAACATTATTTTCTTTTCATCATTAATTGCTGTGCTGTATTACCTAGGCGTTATGCAATGGGTTATTAAGATCATTGGTGGTGGCTTACAAAAGCTTTTAGGAACCAGTAAACCTGAATCACTTTCCGCTACAGCCAACATTTTTGTTGGTCAAACCGAAGCGCCTCTGGTAATACGCCCCTATATTGCAAAAATGACTCAGTCTGAATTATTTGCCATTATGGTGGGTGGTTTAGCCTCTGTTGCCGGCTCTATTCTTGCGGGTTATGCTGGCCTTGGCATCGAATTAAAGTACCTTATCGCCGCCTCATTTATGGCGGCTCCAGGTGGTTTGTTAATGGCTAAAATTATATACCCTGAAACTGAACACGATAAAATAGTTCAAGAGCCAGTGGATTATGACGAAGATAACGATAAACCAACCAATGTTATTGATGCCGCAGCTTCTGGCGCTGCATCCGGCCTTAAGCTGGCGGTTAACGTCGGCGCTATGTTACTTGCCTTCATTGCTCTAATAGCATTGTTAAATACTATTGTTGGTGGTGTTGCTGGCTTATTTGGTTATGAAAATATCACCATTGAGTTTTTCTTAGGTTACCTCTTTGCCCCCTTTGCTTATATTATTGGCGTGCCCGCACATGAAATGTTGCAAGCAGGAAGTTTTATTGGCCAAAAAGTCATCGTCAATGAATTTTTTGCCTATGTTAATTTTGTCGAAATAAGAGATACCTTAAGCCCTGTGACGCAAGCGATTGTTACCTTTGCTTTATGTGGTTTTGCCAATTTATCTTCTATCGCAATTTTGCTCGGTGGTCTTGGCTCTATGGCGCCAAGCCGTCGCCACGACATTGCTAGATTAGGTCTGCGAGCAATGCTTGCTGCTACCTTAGCAAACTTAATGAGTGCCGCAATTGCTGGCATTTTCATTGCGTTGTAGTAACGAATAAACATAAATAATCACCAAGAAAATAAACAGGAATTTAAACTTATGTCTGATATTAAAACGGTAGCTCAGCGTGCCCTGTCATTGATGGATTTAACTAGCCTTACCAATACAGAAACTGAGCAAGAGATTATTGACCTTTGTCGACAAGCAAAGTCACCTGCGGGCGAAACCGCAGCTATTTGTATTTTTCCGCGTTTTATTCCTATTGCTAAAAAGGCACTTAAAGCGCAGCAAACGCCACAGGTAAAAATAGCGACTGTGACGAATTTCCCCCATGGCAATGATGATATTGACATTGCTTTAGCCGAAACCAAAGCAGCAGTAGCCTATGGCGCAGATGAAGTAGACTTAGTATTTCCTTATCGCGCGTTAATGCAAGGTAACGAAACTATTGGTTTTGACATGGTAAAGGTCTGTAAACAAGCCTGCGAAAGTTCAGCAAAGCTTAAAGTCATTATCGAAACAGGTGAGTTAAAATCTGAAGAGTTAATTCGAAAAGCCAGTGAAATTGCCATTAATGCCGGAGCTGACTTCATTAAAACATCGACAGGTAAAGTCGCGGTAAATGCTACACCAACCGCAGCACAAATCATGTTAGAAGTAATAAAACAAAAGAACACTGCTGTCGGCTTTAAACCCGCTGGTGGGGTAAGAAATGCCGAAGATGCCGGTATTTACCTTGATTTAGCCGATAGCATATTAGGTAATGAATGGGCCGATGCGAATCACTTTCGCTTTGGTGCTAGCAGCTTACTGACCAGTTTATTGGAAACCCTAGGTCATGAAGGTAACTCTAAAAGTTCAAGTAGCTACTAAGTTTCTATTAATGTAGTGACTAAGTAGCAACTAAATGGCAACTAAATGGCAACTAAATAATTGAAAATAGCGTTTAGATAAGTAAAACTATAGCGATACCTTCAATAAGACAAACTTTAAAAGAAAGCAGGAAAATGGCACAACTTTATTTTTACTTTTCATCGATGAATGCAGGTAAGTCGACTCACTTACTGCAATCGTCTTATAACTACCAAGAGCGTGGTTTAGCCACGGCTATTTATACCGCGAAAATTGATGATAGGTTTGCTAAAGGCAAGGTTGCTTCGCGGTTAGGCATTGATGCCGACGCTTTTTTGTTTAACGATGAAACTAACCTATTCAAAGATGTTGAGCAAAAAAACCAAGCTGAAAAGCTTGCTTGTTTACTCATCGACGAAGCACAATTTTTGTCAACCGAGCAGGTTAAACAACTTACTGATATCGTTGATTTATTGCATATTCCTGTTCTCGCTTATGGCATACGCACTGACTTTTTAGGACAAACCTTCTCAGGTAGTGCTGCCCTACTCGCTTGGGCAGACAAACTGGTAGAATTAAAAACCATATGTCACTGTGGCCGCAAAGCTAACTTTGTTATCAGACAAGACGCTAACGGTAAAGCTATGCAAGGGGGCGAGCAAGTAGAAGTAGGCGGTAATGAGCGTTATGAACCCCTGTGTCGCGCTCACTTTAAGCAACTTGTCAGGCTTGAGGTCTAGGTAGAGCCGCTAAAAATAGCGTCATCAACCTTGATTAGTGCTTAATGCCTAATAAAAGTGGCTACTATCGGTTTATTATCACCATTGCAAATCACATTTCATTAAATGAAAACGCCTTATAACTAAGTTATAAGGCGTTTTTTTATGAGAGCAAACATACATTGATTGTCTACTAGCTAATAACTAATAACTAATAACTAATAACAATAGTGCTTATTCTCTTTAGCTAATTTCAGCTACGAATAAATCACTGGCGGCAATTCAGGGGTCTCTTCTGAGTAACTCAGCGCATTATTAAATTGCTCAATAGCTCTATTAGCTGAGTCTTCATCTTTGGCATGAACACGGGCAATCACTTCACCACGATTGACCTGTACACCCAGTGGTAATATCCTATCAAATCCAACCGTGTGATCTACCTGCTGTGTCGGTGCGGTTCTACCGCCACCTAAACCAACAACTGACATGCCAACAGCACGAGTATCCATTTGGGCAATATAGCCATGCTGTGATGCTTTAACTTCCACAATCACATTCGCTTTGGTCATAGAATCCCAAGGTTTTTCTACGAAGTTTTTCGGTCCACCTAATGCTGCCACCATACGATCAAACACTTCTGCTGCCAAACCTGTGCTTAACACTTTATCGATTTTTTTATGGGCATCTTGTTCATCACTTGCTAGCTTGGTATTAACAAGCATAGCCGTGGCAAGTGCTTGTACGACTTTATGTAAGCGCGGCTCTCTTTGCTTGCCGGTTAAGTATTTAACCGTTTCATACATTTCTATGGCGTTACCGGCACTGGTACCCAAGACTTGGTTCATATCGGTAATAATAGCCTGTGTCTTAACACCCGCGCCATTAGCAACGCTAACGATACTATCAGCAAGTGCTTTAGCATCGGCTAGATTATTCATCATAGCGCCATTGCCTACCTTAACATCCATCACTAACACATCTAAGCCCGCAGCAAGCTTTTTAGACAAGATAGAAGCGGTAATTAAGGGAATAGACTCAACGGTGGCGGTAACATCTCTAATCGAATACAAACGCTTATCTGCCGGTGCTAAATTGTCGGTTTGAGAAATAATAGCAACACCAACTTCTTTCACTATGCGCTTAAATTCTGAGATGCTTGGCTGGACATTAAAGCCAGCGATGCTTTCTAGTTTATCCGCGGTACCACCAGTGTGACCTAAACCTCGACCCGAAATCATAGGCACATAACCGCCACAAGCAGAAACAATAGCAGCCAACATAAAGCTAACTTTATCGCCGACACCACCGGTAGAATGTTTATCGACAATAGGGCCATCAAAGCCTTGCCAACTGATGATATCGCCTGAATTCATCATAGCTTTGGTAAAATTGACTCTTTCATCAATCGACATGCCATTTTGAAAAATAGCCATCGCCATTGCGCCAACTTGGCTGTCTGAAAAGTTGCCATCGACTAGGCCTGAAACAAAACCATTAATTGATTGTTCATCGAGTATTTGACCATTACGTTTAAGTCGAATAATTTCTTGTGGGATAATTTTATTGGTTACTGACATTAGCTAAATCCTTATAAGTCTAATAAATCTTTTGGGGTGAATGCATCAGGTAATAACGCCTGTACAGTCCAAATTTTTCGTTCATTTTTATGATTTACTGCAAGTACTGGTGCCGATTGTTCAAAAAACTCAGCAATAACCTGCCGACAAGCACCACAAGGTGGCGTTAATTTATCTTGTTCGGTATAAATAACAATAAGTTGAAATTTCCGCTCGCCATTAATTACTGCATGACTAATACAATTACGCTCCGCGCAGACAGTTAAGCCGTATGAAGCGTTTTCGACATTACAACCTTTGACTATGTTGCCATTGGTTGTTAACGCAGCAGCACCGACATGAAAGTTACTGTATGGCGCATAGGCCAATTGATAAGCAGCTTTCGCAGCAGCGATTACTTCATCCATTAATTCTGTTGGTATTTCGTTCATTATGTTCCCTAGTCACGAGCAATATTGATAGCTTCAGCATATCATTGCTGACCATATGGTCAAGTTATTTGTAATTAAAAACAATTATCTTCTTAATACAGTGTTTTTATTGAATATTAGCCATAAAAAAAGCCCCTTAGTAGAACTAAAGGGCTTTCAATTTTTTTCGCTTAAAATATAAGTTAATTAAAACTTATAGCTAAGACCAACTTTCATCTGCCATGAAGAAGATGATTTAACAATAGTATTGTAATTACGCGTATCCGCGCCATTAAAGCGTGGGTCGATAATATAACGCCCTTGCTCATCTAAACCACCTAAGTCATAAAGTGCTTGGTTAGGGTAGCCCATACGCTTTTCTACACCCCAATCATCATTTAACAAATTAGCAAAGTTATCAATCATAAAGAATATTTGACCTTTATGACCTTTGGCAAAGCCAGGGATTTCTTGCTTGATGCTAATATCTAACGTAGTTAACCAGGGTTGAGTTCCGGTATTTCTGTTCAGGATTGAGCCCGACGGTGAAATTCCAGCTTGTGTCATTAGGACCGATAACTCATCCCAAGAAAGATCTGACTCTTCCCAGTTCACATTTGGATCATCAGCACCTGACGGTATATAAGCTAGGTAAGCTGAGTTTGAGTAAAAATCTTTTGTATCACCAAAATCATCATCTTTATACATGCCCATTACCGTACTATATGGGCGACCTGAACGACGCTCAAAGAATGCATTAAAACGTGTTTGATAACCAGAAAACAACTCAGTATTATAACTG
>NZ_JABSOV010000014.1:0-13591 GCF_013215345.1 Colwellia sp.
CCATTAACTCCATTAATCCCACTAATGCTGCAAAAAGTACCGCCCCTACAGGCCAGATGATCCAGGTAACTCCCCAATTCATGGTCCATAAACTCCAGCCAAGGAATATGGCTGTTAGCAACGGCCAATAGAATGCCGCTAGTTTTTCTGCGCGTTTTGCACGCTTACCTTTTTCTGTTTCGGCATTGTCTTTGAGGATATTATTATAGGCGTCGAACTTGGTGGATACAGGGATTAAAATATAGATTCCTGTAGCTATGATGAAAAGAAGTAAAATCAGCATCATAAAAGTAATTGCCTCGCTTTCAAAAAACATATTAGCAAAAATTAACGGCATAATGCTGACGATAAACAAGAATATAGCTATTGATAGCCTTAAGTTATAGCGAGGTAAAAACTGTTGTAGTTTTTCTTGAATCACGCTATGAACACCATAAGCTAGTTCAAAATGCTCAGTCTCTATTACTACCATTTCCTTTTCATATTGGTTGGTTTTGATAAAAAAGCTCACCCCTACAGACACCATTATCAATATACTTAATATGCCAAACCCTGCGGCTAAGTCATCTGTTATGTTTAGCTTATTTGTTCCAGCCATGGCTAAAAAGAAAAATAGTGGTACTACTGAGCATAAACAAAACATCACTCCCTTAGTAACTAAGTTAGAAGCAGCCATTTTATTTTCAACATATTTTAGTGCCTGCTCTAAAGTAATTTGAGTAACGCTCGGCTCTTTACTTTCTGTTACGGAATCAAAAGTCTCGTATTCATCTTTCAGTAAAAAGTCAGTGGTAACGTCAAAAATATCCGCTAACATAATTATTTTATTCAAATCAGGTATGCTATTTGTACTTTCCCATTTAGAGACAGACTGTCTCGAAATATTCATCTTCTCAGCCAGTTCTTCCTGCGACCAAGCTGATTGCTTTCTTAATTTGATAATCTTATCTGCTAATATCATTATTTTTACTCTATCAACTATAATTGAGCGGCAAGCATAGGAAATTCAGTAGTTGCAGACTAGCAAGCTCGGTTGTTATTTTGTCAACCAGCGGTTGCAATGCAAAATATTTGCTTAACTTTAACCATTTATTATATACCAAGTCCATAAAGTTTATTCCCACTCAGAGCTTGCCTGCGGTTTGAGAACAAATAGAATTTTTTTGCATATAGTCACTCTATATGAAAGAAATTCTGTGCGGTTATCTAATCGCTGGAAAGCTCCCAAAGGGCGAGTTTAAAAGGCTTACATGCTACGTTATTGATTTTGATAAGGGAATAACCATTATCTACAATCAATGCCTTGCCTCTAAGCCTTTTAACTCTCGCTGAGTAAGAAGAAACTTATTGGAATTGGTATTACTGCAAATAAGTTTAACAATTAAATAATAAAACTTAAGTGTACATATTAAAGGTTACTAACTAAGTCCTTTTAAAAGTAATCTCTTCGAGCAAGGCAATAAAAAAGCGACTACTCAAAGAGTAAGTCGCTTTAGTTCACGCTGAGATGATTCCATCTTTATTTAGCAGCCACAAATGTTACCATTCCATTTTAAATGGCTTATTCAACAGTAACTGATTTTGCTAAGTTACGAGGTTGGTCAACATCAGTACCTTTGATTATCGCTACATAATAAGAAAGTAGCTGTAATGGTAAGGTGTAAACGATTGGCGCGATAATGTCATCACACACTGGCACATCAATAACTTTCATGGTGTCATCGCTAGCAAAGTTAGCATCGCTATCGGCGAAGACATACATTAAACCGCCACGGGCACGTACTTCTTCAACGTTTGATTTAAGTTTCTCAATTAAATCATTTTTTGGCGCGACGACAATTACCGGCATTTCAGCATCAATAAGCGCTAATGGACCATGTTTAAGTTCGCCCGCAGCATAAGCTTCAGCATGAATATATGAAATTTCTTTCAGCTTCAATGCTCCTTCCATAGCTATTGGGTACTGATCGCCACGGCCTAAAAATAGTGCATGGTTTTTATCGGCAAAGTCTTCTGCTAAGTCTTCAATTGAAGAGGCCAGTGCTAGTACTTCATCAAGTTTTGCCGGTAATGACATTAATGATTGGCAAATTTCGGCTTGTTTTTCTTTAGTCAAACCATGATGTTGGCCAATGGCTACGGTCATCATTAATAAGCCAACAAGTTGTGTAGTGAAAGCTTTAGTTGACGCTACGCCAATTTCAGCGCCCGCTTTAGTCATAAAGGCTAAATCAGATTCACGTACTAATGATGAGCCCGGCACATTACAAATAACTAAGCTTGATTTGTAGCCAATCTCTTTCGCTAAACGTAACGCAGCTAAAGTATCTGCGGTTTCACCTGATTGTGAAATGGTAACTAATAGCGAGTTTTTCGGCACAAACGATTTGCGGTATCTAAATTCACTGGCAATTTCAATATTACATGAAACACCGGCCAATTCTTCTAACCAATATCTTGCTACCATGCCTGAATGGTAACTGGTACCACAGGCAATTATTTGTATATGTTCTACGTTTTTAAATATCTCGTCAGCGCCTTCGCCAAAGGTATTGATATCTATACCGCCACCAACGACTCGGCCTTCTAAGGCATTACGAATAGCCGTCGGTTGCTCGTAAGTTTCTTTTAGCATGTAGTGACGGTATTCACCTTTGTCACCACTATCGTGAGATACGCTAACTTCTTTCGCTTCACGTACTACTGGCTTACCATCAATATCATAAATTTTCACTTCAAAGCGACTAATTAGCGCCACGTCGCCTTCTTCAAGGTAAGAGAATTTACGAGTTACTGGCAATAGAGCCATGATATCAGAGGCAATAAAGTTCTCACCTAAACCATAACCAATCACTAATGGGCTACCTGAGCGAGCAACAATAAGATTGTCTTGATCGCGACTATCCATAACAACTGTGCCATAAGCACCTTCAAGTTGTTTAACAGTTTTTTGTACCGCTTCGAGTAAACTAGCACTGGTTTTTAGTTCATGATGAACCAAGTGGGTAATTACTTCAGTATCGGTTTGCGATAAAAATTCGTAACCTAAGCCTTGCAGCTGGGTACGTAAAGCTTGATGGTTTTCAATAATGCCGTTATGTACTACCGCGATAGTATTATTTGATACATGCGGGTGAGCGTTCACTTCGCTTGGTGCACCATGGGTAGCCCAGCGAGTATGCGCAATACCTGTGCCACCAGCTAACGGGGTTTCGGTAAGCGCTTGATCAAGCTCTTTTACTTTACCTAAACGTTTGGTGGTAAAAAGTTTGTTATTATTATTGATCACTGCAACACCGGCAGAATCATAACCGCGATACTCTAATCGCTTTAAACCTTCTACTAAAATATCTGCTACATCGCGTTGGGCTACTGCGCCGACTATGCCACACATAATATTGATTCCTTTTCATTGTTCATATTTGATTACTATTATTAGTTTTGAGCTTAACTAACTTGAATAGCTTGTTTAAGTTAGCCCTTGGCGATAATTAATTTTACGCCTTGCTCCGTTAAGGCTGTGCGCATTTCTTCTGAGAGACCATCATCGGTGATCACTGTATGAATTTGCTGCCAGTTTAGTTCTAAATTAGGGATTTTTTTGCTTATTTTCGCCGACTCAACCATCACGATAACTTCGCGAGCCACTTCAGCCATAACACGGCTTAAGCCGATTAATTCATTAAAGGTAGTAGTACCACGGTTAATATCAATACCATCGGCACCAATAAAGAGTTGGTCAAAATCATAAGAGCGTAATACTTGCTCGGCAACTTGCCCTTGAAACGCCTCTGAATTAGCATCCCAAGTGCCTCCGGTCATCAATAATGTCGGCTCATTTTCTAAGGCATGAATCTCGTTAGCAATGCTCAAGGCATTGGTCATTACCACTAAACCTTTTTTATGGGCTAACTCACTGACTAAAGCCGATGTAGTTTGGCCGCTATCGATAATAATACGGTTGTGATCACGAATAAGCATGGCAGCTTTTTTGGCAATCAGTAATTTTTGCTGCGATAGTTGCTCAGTCTTTACTTCGGTAATTTCACTAGGCAAGGCCACTGCGCCACCGTAGCGTCTTAACAATAAACCACTGTTTTCCAGTGCCGCTAGATCTTTTCTGATGGTGACTTCTGAAGTATCAAATTGCTTGGCTAAGCTGTCTACGCTCACTTCACCCTGGGCATTTAAATCGGCAATAATATTATGACGACGTTGTTGAGTATTTCGTTTAGACATAGGATTTTATTTTTAACTTCTATGATTAGTTTGTTTCGAAAAGTTTCGAGTTGCGCAACTTAGTTTCGCTATAATCGATATTATGTTTCATACCGAAAGATAATGCAATTTTTTACTTTGATTCTGATCTAACTTATCTTATAAAAAACACAAAAAAAGCGCTAAAAATAGCGCTTTTGTAAAGAATTGTTTTGTTATGCTAGTACAAGCTGGTTAGCTCTTTTTTACCGGACGTTGCCAACCACTAAGATTACGCTGTTTTGCTCGGCCAAGGGCTAAATCACTTTCTGCTACTTCTTTAGTAATTACCGAGCCAGCAGCTATAGTTGCTGACTTGCCAATAGTTACCGGTGCGACTAATGAACTGTTTGAACCAATGAAAGCATTGTCACCAATGGTGGTAGTCGATTTATTTACACCATCGTAATTACAGGTAATAGTACCAGCGCCGATATTTACCTTGCGACCAATTTCGGCATTACCTAAATACGATAAGTGACCTGCTTTAGTGCCTTCACCTAAAGTAGTATTTTTCATTTCAACAAAATTGCCAATATGCGAGTCTTGTTTCATCACTGAACCAGGACGAATACGGGCAAAGGGACCCACCGAACAATTCGCTTCAATGATTGCATCTTCAATAATACTGTTTGGCTTAATTTCAACATTTTCGCCAATAGTACTGTTGGTAATAATACAGTTAGCGCCCACCAGTACGTTATCAGCCAGTGTAACTTCACCGACAAAAATACAGTTTACATCGATACTAACTTCAGTGCCTGTGGTTAACTTGCCACGAACATCAATGCGCGCAGGGTCACGTAAACTAGCGCCAGCAAGCATAAGCTCTTCAGCAATGCGCGCTTGGTAAGCACGCTCTAAGGTGGCCAGTTGCACGCGGTTATTCGCGCCTTCCACTTCAATTTCTGTTTCAGGGTGAGCGGTAGCTATTGTTTTACCTTCACCATGGGCGGCAGCAATAATATCCGTTAGATAATACTCACCTTGAGCATTATCGCTAGACAAGTTACTTAACCAACGTTTTAAGTCGCCACCGTTAGCTAATAAAATACCAGTATTGGCTTCATTAATTTTTAACTGCTCGGCACTGGCATCTTTTTGCTCAATGATGCCGACGACTTGTTGCTTGCCCGCTATTTCTTCACGGACAATACGGCCATAACCCATAGGGTTAGCTAAATGCACAGTTAATAGTGCCATGCCATTGTCAGGTTTAGCGGCTAGTAAGCTCTCTAAGGTAGATACTTTAGTTAACGGCACGTCACCGTAAAGTACTAATACATCTTCATCATCGGCTAAAAAAGGCGATGCTTGATCAACCGCATGACCGGTACCTAGTTGTTCTACTTGCTCAACAAATGTTAAGTCTTCACCGGTATTTTCTTTAGTCAGTGTTGCTTTTAACACTTCCCCGCCAAAGCCGTACACTAGGTAGATATTACTCGCGCCTAATTGACGAGCACTGTCGATAACATGAGCAACCATAGGTTTGTCAGCTATATTATGTAGCACTTTGGGTAAAGAAGAGCGCATACGAGTACCTTTACCCGCAGCAAGAATGACGACAGAGAGTGACATGATAAATCCATTCAATGAGAATTTTTAAGAGCGCGTATTGTAACCAAGTTACCCTATACTTTACTAGTATGCTTGTTTAATATAGTTGCGCTGCCTTAATGTTATCCGGCCGCTAAATCTGTTATCACGGCAATAGGGTCTGCTTGGTATTGGCTGATCAAGCTAGCTAATTCTGGTTTACAAGAGCCACATTTGGTACCACATTGTAGCTGTTCACCCAATTTATCAACACTAGTGCAACCTTGTTTTATGGCTTGCTTAATAGTTTTTTCACCGATAGAAAAACAACTACAGACTTGCTTGCCCTGATTAAACTCTTCACTAGCAATGCCTAGTAACAGCGATTGTATAGTGGAAAATCCCAGCGTTTCTTCACTAAAAACGTGTTCAAGCCAGCTAGCTTCTATCACCGGCCATTGCTGAGAAAAGTAAGCTAAAGCAATTAATTTTCCTGCTTGCAAACAGACTATATATGATTGACTGTCTTGATTAAATTGCAACCACTCTCCAGACAAACTTGTCGTCTGTTGGCACCATAACAAGACATCGACAATAGGTTCATCAAACGCGGCTTGATAAGCATCACCGTAAGCCGTGGTATTTTTCAGCCAAAAGTCTGCAGCTAGTTCAACATCACTCACTGTGTACAAGCTTAAATATTGCTGATAGCTTTTTTTAGTTAAGGCAACTGCACCTTGCTTACATTCAGCTTGGCCTGAGATTGGGTCAACAATACTTTGATATAAAGCACTAACATTAGCATGTGAGGCAAAACTTTTATTCCAATGTATCGGCATAAAACACTCACCAACACGCTGTTTATCATCTAACTTAACATGTGCAATCGCGTGGCCAGTACTCGCAGTAATGTTGAGCATATCATCATCAACGACAGCTAGATTTTTCGCATCACTAGGGTGAAGGTAAAGATAAGGCTTGTCAGTGTGCGCCGAAAGCTTGTTGGTTTTTCCCGTGCGGGTCATGGTGTGCCACTGGTCACGGATACGGCCACTGTTCAGTACAAAAGGAAATTGTTCAGAAGTTCTTTGTATTGGCAACTTCGGACTCACGGCAATAAATTGCGCTTTACCGGTAGCGGTATTGAATTTACCATCCGCATAAACCCGCTCACAACCTTGCGGGTATTGCTCGTTAACTGGCCATTGTATCGGTGCTAACCGATGGTATTCCTGCGCCGTTAACTGACTCAAGCCAGACAAATCAAGCAGACGTTCACCATTATTTTCAAAACTGGTTAAACGGGCATGTTCATTAAAAACATCGCTAACTGCTTCAAAATCAAAACCAGCAAAGCCCATGCTTTGCGCCACATCACGGATAATTTGCCAATCATGCTTGGCTTGCCCTGCAGGTGCAACCGCATTGCGTTGACGCGAGATACGGCGCTCAGAGTTGGTCACTGTGCCATTTTTCTCTAACCAAGGTGTTGCTGGTAATTTTACATCGGCAAAAGCTAAGGTGTCATTTTCTGCAACACAATCGGAAACAACCACGAGTTCGCATTGTTTCAACGCCGTGGCAATTTTGTCGCGATCAGGCAAACTCACCATAGGATTGGTGGCCATTATCCATATCGCTTTAATTTCTCCCGTGGCGATTTTGTCAAACATCTCCACGGCCTTAGCGCCTTGTTTAGTTGCCATGGTGGGTGATTGCCAAAATCGCTGTACTTTATCTTGGTGTAGTGGATTATCAATATCCATGTGAGCAGCGAGCTGATTGGCTAAGCCACCTACTTCCCTACCGCCCATGGCATTAGGCTGGCCGGTAATTGAAAACGGGCCACAACCCGTTTTAGCCATTTTTCCACTGGCTAAATGACAGTTAATAATACTCTGGCACTTATCTACGCCAGAAGAAGATTGATTAACGCCCATAGAATAAAAGGTTAGCGCCTTTTTACTCTGACAAAACATCTGATAAACAGTCGTTAATTCTTCCGCACTAACTTGGCAATATTCCGCGACTTTCGTTACCGACCAAGCTGCAGTCAGTTTAAGTGATTCAGCAAAACCTTCGGTATTTTGCGCTATGTAATCAGCGTCTAAACCACCATTTTCACTTAAATAGTTCAACAGGCCATTAAAAAATGCGCCATCACTGCCCGGCTTTAATTGAATAAAGTTATCTGCTAATTCGCAAGTAGCTGTTTTTCTGGGATCAATGACTACAACTTTCATCAAAGGATTGATCTTTTTAGCGCGCTCAATACGTTGATATAAAACAGGATGTGTCCAGGCGGCATTAGAGCCTGTCAGTAATAACAAGTCGGTTTGCTCAAGATCTTGATAACTACAAGGCACCACGTCTTCGCCAAACGCGCGCTTATAAGCCGAAACTGCCGACGACATGCACAGTCTAGAGTTAGTATCGATATTGCCTGAGCCGATATAACCCTTCATCAATTTGTTGGCCAAGTAATAGTCTTCGGTCAATAGCTGACCTGAGACATAAAAAGCAACGGCATCTTTACCGTGCTTTTTAATAATATCGCTGAATTTATCCGCCACATAATCAGTAGCTTGCTGCCAACTAACCTGCTTGCCTGAAATTTCAGGGACTAACAAGCGATTAGTTAAATCTATGGTGTTGAGTAAGTTACTGCCTTTTACACATAACTTGCCATAATTGGCCGGATGATCAGCTGAGCCCGTTAATGATGTAGCTTGACCATCGGCTATACCAATATCAACACCACAACCAACACCACAATAGGCGCAGGTGCTCTGAATAAGTGACGGCTCAGTTGTTGCTACTTTTACTGAAGTAAGCGCTGCAGCGGGTATAAGTTTACTCATATTGAATTCCTAAAAATTAGCCTCTGCTACAAGTTAGTAAAAGACTTGCACTAGTTCGTTTTCAATACGTATATCGTACACAGCAATACTCTGCTCTTCTTGCAAACAACGACCTGTCTTTAATGAAAAATGTTGTTTATATAACGGCGAAGCAACCACAGGCTCATCAGCAATACAGCCAACAATGCCACGATAAAGCACGTTGGCTTTACCAATAGGATCATAGTTGCCAACGGCAAATATTTTTTCTTCGCTGTTTGGCAGGTGAAAAATAGCAATTTGTTCTTCTACTCTCTGCTCATTCCCTTTACTGCCTTCACTAGCATCTTTTACCAATAAGGCGCAAATACCTGAGTCTTTTACTAAGTCACTTGAGTCACAAATTGTGCGCCATGTTTTTTCTGTATTTGTTGTAGTCATTTTTTTTTGCTCCTCTTAAGCTTCTTCAGCTACTGCTTCTTTTTCTGTAGTATCGCTTTCTACTTCTGTGATAAAGGTTACGGCAATTTTCTCTTCACCACGTGCTGGACGAATTTGCTCTCGCTCGGTAACAAATTGGATATTGCTATCACTTTTATCAGAGTTAACAAAAGGTTGGAAACGTTTCAATGCTTCAGGATCTTCCAGAGTTGTTTTCCATTCACATTGATAACTACCAACAATTGCCGCCATTTGCTCTTCTAGCGCATCGGTAATACCTAGACTATCTTTCATGATAACGTCTTGTAAGTAAGCTAAGCCGCCTTCTAAGTTATCCATCCATACTGAAGTACGTTGTAATCTGTCACCCGTTTGTACGTAGAACATTAAAATGCGATCAACATATTTTACTAAGGTGTCATCATCTAAATCGGTGGCAAATAAATCACCGTGACGTGGTTTCATGCCACCGTTACCGCCGACAAAAAGGTTCCAACCATTTTCGGTGGCAATAATACCTATGTCTTTACCTTGTGCTTCAGCACATTCGCGGGTACAACCTGAGACACCAAATTTAATCTTATGTGGGGCACGTAAACCCTTGTATCTGTTTTCTAAATCGATGGCCATAGTCATGCTATCTTGCACGCCGTAACGACACCAAGTAGAACCAACACATGATTTAACAGTACGTAATGATTTACCATAGGCGTGGCCTGTTTCAAAACCGGCATCAACTAACTCTTTCCAAATGGGTGGTAATTGTTCAACACGGGCGCCGAATAAATCTACACGTGCGCCACCAGTAATTTTGGTATATAAATTATATTTCTTGGCAACTTGCCCTAAAACGATCAGTTTATCTGGGGTAATTTCACCGCCGGCAATACGTGGTACCACTGAATAGGTACCATCTTTTTGCATGTTGCCTAGGTAAGTATCATTGGTATCTTGTAGCGATAAATGTGGCTTTTTAAGAATGTAGTCATTCCAAACTGACGCCAGTACTGAAGCTGCTACCGGTTTACAGATTTCACAACCTAAACCACGACCGTGCGAGTTAAGTAGCTCATCAAAGGTTTTAATTTTTTCAACACTGACAATGTCAAACAGCTCTTTACGTGAATAAGCAAAATGCTCACAAATGTCTTTTTTAACTTCAACACCGCGTTTTTCAAACTCGTTATCGGCAACACTTTTAACTAAGGCTGCACAACCACCACAACCTGAGCCGGCTTTAGTGCCGCTTTTCACTTGACCAACATCAACGGCGCCACAATCAATCGCGGCAATAATGTCGCCTTTAGTAACGTTATGACATGAACAAATAGTGGCCGTATCAGGTAAGGCATCCACACCTAAAGTAGGTTTATCACCCGCCATAGGTAAAATTAAACCTTCAGGAGCTTCTGGTAAGTCAATAGCATTGAGCATGTATTGCAATAGTGAGTCATACTCAGCAGTATCACCAATTAATACCGCACCTAACATTTTTGTTTTGTCTGCAGAAACAACTATTTTCTTATAAACGCCTTCAGGCTGGTTTTCATAGGTATAAGTTAATGAACCTTCCGTTTTAGCGTGGGCGTCGCCAATAGAGCCAACTTCAACACCCATGAGTTTTAATTTAGTACTCATATCAGCGCCGGTAAACTCAGCTTCTTCGCCACAGATATCTTTAACGGCAACTTTAGCCATGTTGTAACCTGGTGCAACTAAACCATAGATAAAGTTATTCCATAAGGCACACTCACCAATTGCATAAATATCATCGTCTGACGTTTTACATTGGTTATCAATAACAATACCGCCACGTGCGCCTATTTCAAGGTCAAATTCACGGGCAAGGTTGTCATAAGGGCGAATACCCGCTGAGAATAAAATTAAATCTGTTTCAAGTTCTGTATCGTCGCTGAAACATAATTTATAACGGAGCTTATCACCCGCTACAATTTTAGTGGTGCCTTTTGAGGTATGCACTTGCACGCCTAATTCTTCGATTTTTGTTTTTAATAAACGACCACCGCCGCCATCAACCTGTACCGCCATTAACTGCGGAGCAAATTCGACAACATGTGTTTCTAAGCCAAGCTCTTTTACCGCTTTTGCTGCTTCTAAACCAAGAAGACCACCGCCAATAACAACACCAACTTTACTAACGTCAGCACTAGCTTGAATCGCTTCTAAGTCATCAATGGTACGGTAAACTAAGCTATGCTCAACATCGCCACCAGGAATAGGTGGCACAAATGGATATGAACCAGTCGCTAAAATAAGTTTGTCATATTCAAAAGAGTCACCGCTTTCAGTAGTGACTACTTTAGCTAACTTATCAATATTGGTTACTTTGGCATTAGTTTTGAAGATAACCCCTAACTCATCATAATGCTCAGGTGTGGTCAGGGCGAGATCCTCTGCAGTTTTACCTGAAAAGTATGAAGATAAATAAACACGATCGTATGCTAATCGTGATTCAGCAGATAAAACTGTTATTTCATAATCTGAATTTTTAGCCATTTCTTCAACAAAGTGATGGCCAACCATGCCATTACCAACCACAACAATTTTAGCTTTGCTCAACAGCTGTTTATCTGAATTCATAAGGACAATCCTACTCTTAATGCACAAATAAATAGTGCGAGAATAGAATAAAACGCTTTGCTTGAGACTTAAGTTAAGGCTTCTTTTGCCAGCAAGGTTTTATTCAACATGACATATATAGAGCAAGCTAAGTGCCAAAAGGTTATCTACTTGAATAACAAGGATTTAGAATAAATGCCTTACGCTATTTTTACCTTTTTGCACTAAGGTGATGACTAGTAGGCACTGACACGGTGCAAGTGCTGACACAATAGAAATAAGCTGAGCACAGGTAAATAAATGGTAACTGAGTGCTTCTGTCATTAAATTTTAGGGTTTGTTGAGTAGTTAATTTAGGAATAATTAGGGGCTATTGAATGTAAGAATGATTAACTTTAGCCGAAGTTTTATGGATATAGAGCCTATATCGACTCTATATCCCTTAATTCTTTATTATCTGGGAGTGCTGGCCGCCATAGTTCCTTAATAGCAGCGCTTTGCTCAAGTCGTTATGATTGATACCGCCGTTTCATTGGCTAGACTAGTGTCCTTTGCTCGCCTAAACTTTTCGATAAATTGGCTGGCTGGCATAGGTCTGCCGGTATAATAACCCTGCACATAATCACACTTTTCGCCCTGGAGATATTGCAGCTGCGCCTCTGTTTCTACACCTTCGGCCAGTACATCTAAGCCCAATGAGTGGCTCATCTGAATAATAGCAGTGGCAATCGATTTACTATCATCGTCATTCTCAAGATCAGTAATAAAACTACGATCTATTTTCACTTTTTGAATCGGAAAGCGCTTCAAATAACTCAGCGAGGAATAACCGGTACCAAAATCATCCATTGCCAACTGAAAGCCAGCATCGTGTAAAGCCTTCATCATATCTATGGCTTGATCAACATTATCCATCACCGCGCCTTCGGTGATTTCAAGTTCGATAAAGTTGCTGCTAACATCATGCTGCTCTAAAATTAGCAGCATATGTTGTAAAAAATCTTTACGTCTAAATTGTACCGGTGAAATGTTAATCGCTACCTTAATATCGACAATCCCGACATTTACAAAGGTTTTTATTTCACGACATGCCTGTGCCAAGACCCAATCGCCCAATTCATTGATCAGTCCACTCTGCTCAGCAACAGCAATAAACTTATCCGGCGGGATCATGCCTTTTTCTGGGTGATGCCAACGTATCAATGCCTCAGCACCAACAAGTGTCTTATGGTCGATAGTAAAGAGCGGTTGATAGTAGAGTTCAAAATGACCTTGCAGTAAAGACTCGGCTAAATCAGTCAAAATCTCCTTGTTTTGCTGCAATCTAACATTCATCTCACGAGTAAAGAAGCAGGTGGTATTACGACCATTATCCTTCGCCTGATACATGGCAATATCGGCATTTCGAAGTAGTTCCTCACTATTATCAGCATCATCAGGACAAATAGTTACTCCTATGCTACTGCCCATATTAATATTGTGACCATTCACTGTTATTGGTGTTTTCAATAACTGATTGAGTCGACGAGCAAAACTCACTGCGTCTTCAATGCCATCAACCTTATTGATAATGAAAGCAAACTCATCTCCACCTAACCTTGCTACCGTATCCATTTTTCGCCCGGTACCAGCGAGCCTTAACGCCACTTCTTTAAGTAATTCATCGCCAGCTTCATGACCCATGGTGTCATTAATTATCTTGAAGTTGTCTAGATCCATAAAGAAGACAGCAAATTTATGATCGTGACGTTTAGCCATCGCTACCGCCTGCTGTAACCTATCTTGAAATAATAACCGATTAGGCAAACCCGTCAGTGAATCATGCAGTGCCAAATGCTTCAGTTTATGTTCTGCTTGGTTAAAGTAATAAGCTAGCAAACCAAATTCATCTTTTCTGCGATCATCGAGCAACTCTGTATGAGTATGCTCGCCAT
>NZ_JABSOV010000014.1:13601-54860 GCF_013215345.1 Colwellia sp.
GGTTGACCATTCGATACATAGGTACAATTAAATTACGTCGACAATAAATAAAACCGAAAAAAGCCGCAACAATCATGATGGCGAAAAGCAATATTAAGATCAAATTGGCCACCTCACTGGCGCTATTTATCGCCACTTGCTGAGGTGTGACGACAATTATTTTCCATAAGGTTTTTGGCATGATAAATACCGACACGTTTACTGGCTCACCGAGTATGAAGTCTTGCTTACTGATCACCGAAATCGTTGTAGAACCAAGCTTGTCATTCTGATCTCGTAGCATCAACATATTAGCGACAATTAATTGTGCGTCTATGGAAGATATTTGTTTGCTTTGCTCAGCCAGCCCCTCAGCCAGCCCCCTATTTTTCTCTGCAACAGACTGAATCAAAGATTGATTTATTTCAGTTAACACATCCGCAACAGGCTGAAATGAATCAAGTTTTTCTGCTAGCTGATTTACCGTAATATACTCTTGGGTTAAATTATTATTATCTCGATTGGTTGTTTTAGTTAGCTGGTCATCGGGAAAGGACAAAAATTTATTATTACGATCAACTGCATAAGCGTAACCGCCCAGCTTAGCGCTACCCTCGCGTAATATACTCTTCAGTTGTTGCAGACTGACATCAACCGTAGCATTACCCGAAAACTGTTGCTGCTCGAACATTGGCACGGTACAGGTTACCATCGGCGCCAAGGTATACGGGTCCATATAAGACTTAGACCAGAGGCACTCCCCTGGCTTGCTATAACGACCTGGCACATACCATTCTTCGTTATGATAACCAGCACTATTGACATCATTATATTGGTCGAAATACTGTAATTTACCTGAGCTGTCTCGGCCCCAAAAAAAGCTACGTCGCTCTTGCCCTGGAGTAAATTGTCTAGGCTCAGGCCAGACGCCACCGCCAACAATAAAGTCTTGACTTTCTTGCATAGCAAGCATTTGAGGAATAACTTTGTGGAACAGTCTTGGCTCTTTAGGCAAGGTCTCCCCTACAGCAGCCAAATTTCGAGTTAAGGTTTCGGCAATACTAATGCGTAGTGATATCTCTGATACGATTCGAGAACCCGTCTCACCAATCAACTCCTTATTTTTATTAACTAAATATTCCTTAGCGACGAGATCGACCACCATATAAGTTGCCGCGAGCATCACTACAAATAACAGACTCAAGCCAAAGGAAAACTTAAATAAAATGGTATGTTTAGGTCTTACTGTCGGTCTAATAGCAGACATACCTTCTCCTGAAAGCTAACTATATTAATAATAAAAAATGAATGACGTAGTAAATTTTCAACTAGTTTCAGCATAAACTTATGGTAAATGGCGCTGTCGCTCAAAGCATAGCTACCTTTCACCTCATAATCACCACGTATGCGTACAACTAAACAATGAAAATCAATAAATATTATCGTTTAGTTTTACGCATAATCAACTGAATATCAATAGGTTGTAATGCTGTGTAATGTTCTAATTTTACGAGCTCTTCGCACTACAAAATTAGCGCAGTTAACCATAAAATGAAGAGCGTCAGCGCAAGGTTATCATGAGAGATTAAGCAAGATGATGGAGTTTACTCTAGGTAAACTCACCATGCTGTACTAGATTTTTGTTATAGCTTTGACTTGGAAATGGTGGTGATAGCTTGTTTGACTTGATTATTAAGCTAGACGGTTAGGTATTCTTCATAAATAATTTTATTATCTTGCCAAGTTTGAATATGTTTGCCGGTAAATTCGTTTAAGGTTTCATCAGTACCTATCATTTTATAGAAAAAGACCAGCTCGCTAATATTACCATTAAGTTGCTGGGAAATAAGTTGAATATCAAAGGATTCAATGGAGGCGACAAAACCTTTTTGTCTTTCATAGGCTTCAGACATTGATTGAGCAAACAGTTCTCCATCACTGAGCATAGTGACATCATCATGATAGTATTTTTCACATAATGCCAGTACTTGTCCTGCTTGATTCATCCTTATAAAATCATCGACTAAATATTGCATAAATTAATCCCTTAATTGTTTTTAGACGTTGTTATACCCAAGCGACCTCAATATGCAGGATTCAGCTGGAATTAGAAACGTCTTTAGGCAAGGCATTGATTGAAGAGAATAGTTATTCTATTGTCGAAACCAATAACGATGGATAAAGCGTTTCTAAGTCAGCCTTTCTGGGACATCTGAGCAAATCATGCTCATCGTTGAATATTTCATTAAGGGAACAACCATTAATGAAATACAGGCCTTGATCATGAATCGCTCAGGCGTCCTGAAACGAGCATATTGAAGTAGCTTGGGTATATACCAATTGAACACCAACTTAAAAGTATAGTTGATTTTTATCCCTATACTAGGGTCTGTTCTTACTATCCTTTATGTTACTTACCACTAAAGTGATTGGCTTACTGCACTGTTTGTGTATAAAACTCACTGATGTACTGACCGCCTTTAATATTGGCGATTAAACGCAATTTGTAACTATCGCCTTTATTAGCTACCAGCTCACCTATTGGCGTATTACTGTGCCAATAATAAGGACTTTTTTGCATGCCTAGTGGATAAGGCGTCATTTTATCGCTTTTATCGACCAAAAATAGGGTGGCACTATCTAACGGAAACGTTGAATTAACTTCAGTAACACCGGCATTATCAGAAATGTTTACTTTAAATTCGCCTGAACTCAGCACACAATTTTTATTAACAATATCACAATGTCCTTCCGGCGATAATTGAATGATTTTATTATCATCTGCTTGTGATTCTTCATAATAATCCGCGCCGATAAAGCCGATAATAGCGAGAAAGGGAGCAACCATAAAAGCAAGTTTAGTGTGTTTATTCATAGGGTATCTTCTTATACTTTTTCTTTAAAAAAAACATTGATTTATCTAAAGGTATTAAACCAAATTGTGGCAAAAAAAGAAAGGCTAGCGACTTTGGGAGCAACAGTCGTCTAGCCTTTTAGTTTATCTTAACGTGACCTAAGTCACGTCTAATCACTTAATGTTCTAGTGATCGTGTGCTGCACTAACATTTCCAGGAATACGCATGTTTTGTACCATTTCTTGGATATGTGCAGGTGCTGGACCAGTAACTTTAAGCAAAGCGAACGCTACGATAAAGTTAACTAAAGCACCAACTGCACCAAAAGCGTTAGGCGAAATACCGAAGAACCAGTTAGGACCCATATCACCTAGGAATGAAGTACCTGGGATGAACATAATGCCTTTGTGTTGGAACACATACAGCATAGTAACACCAATACCTGAACACATACCGGCAACCGCCGCTGGGCCACTCATTTTCTTAGAGAATATACCCATCATTAGCGCAGGGAAGATACTTGATGCGGCTAAGCCAAAGGCTAAGGCGACCGTTCCTGCGGCAAAGCCAGGCGGATTTAAACCAAGGTAACCGGAGATGATTATCGCTATGGTCATGACTACTCGACCAGCCAGTAACTCATTTTTCTCCGATAGATCCGGCGTTAAGATGCCCTTCATTAAATCATGTGAGATGGATGAGGATATTGCCAATAACAAACCTGCGGCAGTTGATAGCGCAGCGGCTAAACCACCCGCGGCAACCAAGGCAATAACCCAGTTAGGTAAGTTCGCAATAGCAGGGTTAGCTAATACCATAATGTCACGGTCAACTTTCACCATTTCATTGGTAGCAGGGTCTGCTGTGTATTGAATTTTACCGTCGCCATTTTTGTCTTCATACTTTAATAGACCGGTTTTTTCCCAATCTTTAAACCATTGTGGACGCTCAGCATACTCAAGGTTTTGACCAGCAACAGGTTCAATAGTATTCATCAAGTTAAGACGAGCCATGGCGCCAACCGCAGGAGCAACAGTGTAAAGCAAGGCGATACATACTAAAGCGTAACCCGCTGAAGCACGTGCTGCTTGTACTGAAGGTACAGTGAAGAAGCGCATGATTACATGAGGAAGACCCGCAGTACCAATCATCAGAGAAATGGTATAAGCGAACATGTTAACTGTACCGCCTAGGTTATCTGTGGTGTATTCTTTAAAGCCTAAATCAGTAACAACCATATCTAACTTATCAAGTAAGTAAATGCCACTACCATCAGCAAGGGTACTACCTAGACCTAATTGTGGAATTGGATTACCGGTAAGTTGTAATGAAATAAATACCGCAGGAATAGTGTAAGCAAAGATCATTACTACATATTGCGCAATTTGTGTATAAGTAATGCCTTTCATGCCACCTAATACTGCATATACCCAAACAACAAACATGCCTATGCCTAAGCCGATACCATAATCAACTTCTAAGAAGCGCGAGAAGGCAACACCAACACCTTTCATTTGACCGATAATGTAGGTAAGTGACGCTATGATTAAACAAATTACCGCCACAACACGGGCCGTTTTTGAATAATAACGGTCGAAAATAAACTCAGGTACAGTGAACTTACCGTGTTTACGCATATATGGTGCTAACAGCAAAGCCAGTAAGACATAACCACCAGTCCAACCCATTAAGAAGACTGAACCACCATAACCCATGAAGGCAATCATACCTGCCATAGAAATGAATGACGCGGCACTCATCCAATCAGCGCCAATAGCCATGCCGTTTTGTAATGGGGTAATACCGCCGCCCGCTACGTAGAAATCACTGGTTGAACCCGCACGAGCCCACCAAGCAATAGCAAAATATAAAGCAAATGTGCCAAATACTGCGATGTAAGTATATAGTTTTAACTCTTCCATCCCTTAGCCCTCCGCGTGATATTTTTTATCAAGCTTGTTCATTTTGGCGCCATACCAAAAGATCAAACCTAAAAATGAATAAATTGAACCTTGCTGTGCAAACCAAAAACCAAGTTTGTACCCACCTAGACGGAATTCATTTAGCGGCTCTACCAGAAGTAAACCTAAACCAAATGAAACAACGAACCAGATTGCAAGACAGATAAAGATCAAGCGCAGATTTTCCTGCCAGTATGCTTCTTTATTTTCTTCCACAATAGTCTCCTAGCGACGTAGCGTTTTTTAGCGATTTATTTTTTTATTTCGCTTTATTACGCTTTTACTTAAAGAAAGTTAATAATAATTTTATGTATCAATTAGTGAAAGTATGGCTATAGATTTCGGTCAAAACTTACCGATAAATATTAGCGGTAATTTGAAAGCAGTGACAAAAATCTATATGCAACTTTAACTGTTAATTACCCTAACAAGCTTTTTTTTGGCGGGGTATTAGCCTTTAGTCTAGATTGATGAAAAGGCTGCAAGCACCATAAAACCTGAGTAATTAGTCTAATATTGCGATTGTATATTCACTCGTTCATATAAGCAGTTATTAGCAATGGGATGTGATTAACAGAGCTCAAGATCTACACCCGCCAGTTAAAATATTGATTGCCGCACTCAACTTTAGTCTAGGTTTGTCTGATAACACTTGTCTATACGACAACAAAACTCTAGATTAATGCTATCACTAGATAATTGATTATTACTGGCTAGTTACTGGCTAAATAGCGGGAAAAATATGGATACTGAACTGTCAGAAATTAGCACTTTTATTCGCAGCATTCCGCCTTTTGATAGCTTGCCCAAGCAAGTACTTGCCCATCTTGTGCGGGAACTAACTATCAATTATGTGAGAAAAGATGACTATCTTCCGCCAAAAGGCATTAACGAGCCAAGATTATATATTTTGCGAAAAGGCGCTATTAGCTGCCGCTCTGCCGACGGTGAATTAGTCAGCCGCTTGAGTGAAGGAGACTTGTGTGATGCTTTTTACCATACCGAAACTAATGCACTAAGTAACAGTCAAACTGCTACCGCTAGCCAGCTGCAAGTACATACCGATGAAGACTGCTTAATTTACAGCGTTGAAGCCACTGTTTTACAGAATATAGGTGAGCGTTTCCCCAGTATTAGTGACTATTTTAGTCAAAACTCCGCCCAACGCTTAAAAAATAAAATGACTCAGGTGAATGAAGAGGCTATTTTATCTTCCACCTTAATGAATACTGCGGTCAGTAACTTTTATCAAAGCCCAGTGGCAAGTATTAATGCAGACCAAACTATTCAGCAAGCCGCCATGCAAATGAATGAAGAGGGCTATTCTTGCCTAGTGGTGGTCGAAGATGATAATCCGGTTGGCATTGTCACAGATAAAGATATTCGCCGCCGCTGTGTGGCTACGGGGTTAGTAACCAGTGCCGCTATCAGCGAAATTATGACCCGTGATATGTGCACTATTGATGCAAAAAGTAACGCCTATGACGCCTTGATGATGATGACGGCTAAACATATCCATCACTTACCGGTCACCAAAAATGATGAGCTTGTCGGTATGGTTACCGTCACAGACTTGATTAATAATGAAGGTCATAATGCTATTAATTTATCGAGCATTATCCACAAAGCAAACAACCTCACCGAGCTAAAAGAAATCAGTCAGTTATTGCCTAAGTTGCAAATTCGCCTAGCAAAACTTGGCAGCAGTGCCGATCACGTCGGCAAAAGCATTAGCGCAATTACCATGGCATTTACTAAACGTTTAATTGAAATGGCCGAATACAAATATGGCCAAGCGCCTGTGCCTTACGCTTGGCTTGCTGCAGGCTCGCAAGCAAGACAAGAGCAGCTCGCCCATTCAGATCAAGATAATGCCATTATTATCTGTAATTCCATGAAGCCTTATGATGATGCTTGGTTTGAAAGTCTGGCGACCTTTGTTTGTGATGGTTTAGCTGAATGTGGCTTTATCTATTGCCCCGGCGATATCATGGCGACTAATCCTAAGTGGCGACAACCGCAAAAAATCTGGCAAAACTATTTTACTGATTGGGTAGAAACACCTAGCCCGAAGGCCTTACTCAACAGTTGCGTGTTTTTTGATTTAGAGACCATTTATGGCGATGCATCTTTACTGAATAAAGTAAGAAAACAGCTGTTAATAAAAACACAAAACAGTACGCTATTTATTGCCCATTTAACTAAAAACGCTTTAAATTTACGCCCGCCACTGGGTTTTTTTCGTGACTTTGTTTTAAAGCAAAATGGTAAACATAGAGCGACGCTAGATTTAAAACATAATGGTATTGCGCCAGTGGTAGATTTGGCACGAATTTATGCTTTATCTGAAGGTATTAGTGCAGTAAATACCATTGAGCGCATTCAGCAGGCGGCTGGCACACCTTCTTTAACCCGAGGCTCTGCAGAAAACTTAATTGATGCTTATGAGTTCTTAGGTATGTTGAGAGTGGAACATCAAGCGAAAGAGTTAATGCGCGGCGAGAGTGCCGATAATTATTTGTCACCGAAAGAAATATCTAAGTTAGAGCGTGAACACCTTAAAGATGCCTTTAAGGTCATTAAAAGCCTACAAGATGCAAGGCAATCGAGCTACTAATGCCCAGTACAACCTTGACGAATTCACCATTATTCTCTTGGCTGCTTGGTTATGAAGCTAAGCGTAAGCAATTGTTAAATAAAGCACCTGCAGGCGCCTTGCGAGACTTCTTATCCGTGCCAATGCCAAGTATGGCAACCCCTATTGATAAAGTAGCTATTTTGGCGGTGGACTTTGAAACAACCGGCCTGAATGCCAAGCAGGATAAACTGCTTAGTGTTGGCTTTATCACCCTTAGACAGCAACAAATGTCACTCAAAACAAGTTACCATCAAATTATTAAAACCAAAGCACAACTTGAAGAAAGTAATGTCATTATTCATCACATTACCGACAGCCAAAAAGAACAAGGCCAAGCCTTAGCTACAGTAGTTGAAGCTTTACTTAAAGCTCTTGCCGGTAAAGTAATGCTGGTACATTTTGCTCGTATTGAAAAACAATTTTTGACTGAAGCTTGTCATCACATTTATGGCATGGCGCCCATTTTTCCTATGATAGATACCTTGGCACTGGCTAAACGCCGCTTGGATAAACGCGACGTTGCTTATGACCCGTCGGAATTACGCCTTGCCAACTTACGGCATAAAATGCAACTGCCAGAGCACCATGGCCATAATGCCCTCAATGATGCGATTGCCACCGCCGAATTATTTATGGCACAAATGAGTAAGGCCAATAAAGACGGAAAAATCACCCTTAAAGATGTCTTGCTCTAACATCTCTAAATGACTAAATCTTCTCGCTAAAATACAAAAAAACTTACTACGATTTATTTCGTATATTTATTTGACTCTACGTAACCCTTCGTACATAGTGAGTCCCGTGTTCGTTTTTCATACAAAGATAAAAGCTGGTAACTCAAATAATTCCAAGGAAGAAATATGTCTGCAAGAAAAGCTCGATCTGAAGTTGAAAACTCCGAAGTCGATATGACACCTATGCTCGATATAGTATTTATTTTGTTAATCTTTTTTATCGTCACCACCTCCTTTGTCAAAGAAGAAGGAATAATGGTTAATCGCCCTAAAATTAATAAACCTCAAAGCCAATCTACGCCAGCGATGGTACTCAGAATCAGTGATTCTGGTATGGTGACTTTTAATGGAAAACCTGTCGATATTGAACGTGTTCCGGCCCGTATTGAAAACTTTATCGCAAAAAATGACAGCAGCTCAGCCATAGTTATTCCAAATTATAATACTCGTCATGAAGATGTGGTTGCTGTCATTGATAAAGTCAGAGAATTTGAGCACTTGACCATCTCAATAGGGAAATAAAACCCGCTTGGATAATTTAGCTATTGTACTGTCGGTCACTCTTTAAGCGAACTTAGCCGTTCAATAAAAATTGATAAAAAATCGATAAAGAAATGAGCCAATAGAGCTTCTTCTATGGTCATCTTGGGTTACAATCTAAGCATTACATCAAGATAGCCATTAGACCTAAAGGAAGCTCATGAATAACTTACTAAACGCTGAAAACCAAGGTATTAACCTTTTTGTTATTGAAAAAAGTGCTTACCAAGCTTGGTTTAGTAAACAAGATAAACATAACCAAACTTGGCTAACTAATACTAATTATCAAGGTGACGGCCTAGCACTTATGTCCGATGGCCAAGGTGAATTGAGTCAAGCAGTATTTTGTGTGGCTGATGCCAGTGATTATTTTGCTTGTGGCGACCTAATTAAGCAGCTGCCTCAGAGCCAGTTTTTATTACAAGCAGAGTCAGAGCACGTTGCCGCCATCAGTTTTGGTTGGTTAGTAGGTGCTTATCAATATGATAGATATATTACTAACAAGCCAGAAAAAACCTTAGCAAGTTTAGCGATTAACAATGCCGAGATTGTTGCTAGTGCCATTAAATTTGCCCAAGCAACCGCCTTAACACGTGATCTAGTCAATACGCCTGCTGCCGATATGATGCCGGTAGACATAGCCCAAGCCGCGTTAGAGCTAGCTGAACAATTTAATGGTGAAGTTAAGCAAATTATTGGTGATGAGCTACTAGTACATAATTATCCAACCATTCATGCCGTTGGTCGCGCCAGTATTAACACGCCTCGTTTAGTCGATTTAACTTGGGGTGATAAAAGTCATCCACAAGTAACACTTGTTGGTAAAGGTGTCTGTTTTGACAGTGGCGGTTTAGATATGAAACCCGCTGCAGGTATGCGTAATATGAAAAAAGACATGGGCGGTGCTGCCCACGTTTTAGGTTTAGCTCAGTTGATCATGGCGCATAACTTACCTATTAATTTACGTGTGTTAATTCCTGCGGTAGAAAATGCAGTCTCAAGCAATGCACTTCGTCCAGGAGATGTAGTTACTACGCGTAAAGGTCTTACCGTTGAAATCCATAATACTGATGCCGAAGGTCGTTTAGTATTATGTGATGCTTTAGCCGAAGCTGAAAATGATGAACCTGAATTAATCATCGATTTTGCTACGTTAACGGGTGCTATGCGTGTTGCTTTAGGCACTGAATTAGCGGGCTTCTTCTCAACTAATGATCAAGTAGCTGCCGATATCACCACTGCTGGTCTGAAAAATAGTGATCCAGTATGGCGTATGCCGTTACATAAACCTTATGATGATTTATTCAAAAGCACTATAGCCGATATGACTAACTGCCCAACGCAGCCTTTTGGCGGTGCTATTACTGCCGCATTATATTTACAGCGGTTTGTTGAAAAGACCGATTGGGTACACTTTGATGTTATGGCTTTTAATGTTCGTCACTTACCTGGTCGCCCATTAGGTGGTGAAGCTTTTGGTATTCGTGCAGTGTTTGATTACTTACAAGCTAGATTTAAGTAGCCTAATTAATAGATTAATTATTTTATAAAAAGTCACCTTAACGTAGCTTATATTGGGTGACTTTTTTATGCTTACTATTTATACGCACGATTAGTGTATTTGGTATTTTGCATAAATTTTTTCAATAGTGCCATCTTGCTTAAGCTGTTTTATCACTTTATTCACAGCATCCCTTAAGTCAGCATTTTTAAATGCCATGTGAGAATAAACATCAGGCCATAAGCGATGAATGTTAAAGTCACTTTTCTTTATAGGTGTATCACCTTGGTAATATTTATTTTGTAGGTCGTGAAAAAATATATGAATATCACCTACCCGAATATCTTTCTGCCCAGCGGCCATTAAATAAGTGGTATCTTTAGGGTGTGAGTGCTCTGAGTAATTATCATTAGCCAACGCCATTTGCTTATACTGCTCACCCAAAAGATCTTTTGCCCCTTGATAAGCCGCTATAGAATATGCCTGTAAGTCTTCAATATCATCGATTTCAAGAGCATGTATCTTCTTAGACACTGCCACATCGGTATAACGGAAAAGAGCCTCAGATAAATGACCTTTCACTTTTGAAGCAGAAAATATATTACAAGCAACGTCAATAATCTTGCCGCTGTTAATTTCATGGAGCAACCTATGATTACTCATAAAAATGAATTTAACTTCATATTCTGGCAATTGCTTAAATATTTCTCGGGTTATATCAAGAAATAGGCCCTTGTTTTCCGCCTCTATAAAAAAGGGCGGGAAATTACCGACACCAACACGCAGTTCTTGTTTGGCTAGCAACAAAGAGGGGAAGACCAGTAAAAGTACAATTAAGACCTGCTGTAACATTTTATACATAGACGCACAAATTGTTGAGAATACTTAAATTTAGTATAAACCAACTTTGTACTAAATTTAAACCAATACATTTACCTCTGATGGTAAATAGAGCCGTATAAATACTAACTTATACGGCTGAAGAGCGGTTTAACAAGCTAGTGAGTACTTGCGTCAGTTCTCCTAATTGTTCTTCTTTTCATTGTCAATACGCTCTATTAACTACATATTGTTACGTAATTTTTATTGTCAATTTATGCTAATAGATAAATTTTACAAAATACACAGACACAAACTCTATTTAATCTCGATTTTTCCTCTTTTCATCGAATTTAATGCACTTTCCATTGGTTTCACGCTCAAAAAAACATAAACTCGGGGGGTTAAAATTTTTCGAATAGACCTCTAGGACTAGAAATGAAACTAAAAATAAACTCGTTAAAACAAGCCTTAGCGATCAGCTTTGGCTTGCTTACTTGTTCAGTAGCCACAGCTGAACAAACAAGCAAAGTTATTACCGCTGAAAACCTGGTAACTTTGCAATCAGTTAGCCAAGCACAAGTCAGCCCAAGTGGTGAGTATATTGCTTACACTCGCTCAGTTCCTCGTGAGATCTATGTTGAAAAAGACGGTAAAAATTGGGGTGAGTTATACCTAGTGAATGATAAAGGCGTTGAGCGTCCTTTTATTACCGGTAAAGTAAATATTAGAAATATTCAGTGGTCTGCTGATGGTTCATTAATCTATTTCCTAGCCAAAATGAATGATGATAAATTCACTAACCTTTATCAAATTCCTGCCAACGGTGGTCAAGCACAAAAAGCCGTAGTATTAAAAGACACTAGCATTAATAATTACGCACTTAGCAGTGATAATAAGCAAATTGCAATCTTAGCGAAAAAAGCCAAAGACAAGTCAGTTAAGAAACTACAAGGTTTAGGTTTTAAAGCGGAAGTTTTTGAAGAACAACTTACTAATCAGCTTTTATATGTAACCAATCTGGCTCAGTCTGATAAAGCAATTACACCGACAGCATGGGACATCAAAGGTTATGTTTCTGATGTGCATTTCTCGCCAACAGGTAAAGATTTATTAGTTAAAACTCAACCTACTGCTTTAATTGATGACAAATACATGAAGTCACGATGGCACATTGTTGATATCGCTAAAAAATCAGTTAAAACCTCTTTCGCTACCGAAGGAAAGCTAGGCGCAGCTGAATTTTCATACGATGGTAAATATGTTGCCCTACATGGTGCGCAAGACAAACATGATCCTGCAACAGGTCGTTTATTTATTGCCAACGTTAGCACAGGTAAAGTAGCTAACTGGTTACCCGACTTTAACGGTCACGTAAGTGATTTTGAATGGTCTAATAAGCGCAATGAATTATATTTCATCGCCAACATTGGTACTCAGTCAGTTGTTGCCAAAATTAAGCCTGGCTCTAACAAATACAAAACAGTGGTTGCCGGTGGCAAGTTCATCGCGGGTAACTTGAGTATTTCTGACTCAGACAAAACCGTTGTGGTAAAAGCAAACACTGCCCAACACCCTAACGAAGTATTTATGCTGCGCGGCAAAATACAAACTCGCTTAACTGATTCAAATACTTGGTTAAATGATGTTGCTTTAGCTAAACAAGAAAGTCTTACAATTAAAGCCCGTGACGGCGTAGAAATAGGCGGTGTATTAGTTTACCCACTTGATTACAAAAAAGGTCAGCGTTACCCATTAATCATGTCAGTACATGGCGGTCCAGAAAGCCATGACAAAGATGGCTGGATTACAGCTTACTCTCGTCCGGGCCAATTAGCAGCAGCACAAGGTTATGCCGTATTTTACCCTAACTACCGTGGTAGCACAGGCAAAGGCGTAGACTACTCTAAACTAGGTCAAAACGATTACGCAGGTAAAGAATTTGATGACTTGGTAGACCTTAAAAATCATTTAGTAAACATTGGTTTAGTGAATGAGAAAAAAGTTGGTATTACTGGTGGTTCATACGGTGGTTATGCTTCAGCTTGGGGTGCAACTAAATTAACTAAACACTTTGCAGCTAGCGTAATGTTTGTTGGTATTTCTAACCAGTTATCAAAGTTTGGTACTACTGATATTTCAAACGAAATGAACTTAGTTCATGCTCGTTCATATCCTTGGGACAAATGGCAATGGTATTTAGAACGCAGCCCTATTTATTGGGTAGAACAATCTGAAACGCCATTACTAATTATGCACGGTAAAGCAGATCCTCGTGTACATCCTGCACAATCTATGGAAATGTACCGCTACATGAAAGTACGTGGTAAAACAGTGCGTTTAGTCTATTACCCAGGTGAAGGCCATGGTAATAAACGTGCCGCTGCCAAGTACGATTACAGCTTACGTTTAATGCGTTGGATGGATAACTACTTAAAACATGATAACAAGCCAATGCCTGCTCATGACTTACCTCATGCAGCTAACTTAACAGCGCAAAAATCAGCTGATAAGAAGTAAAAGCCTACACTTTTACTACAAAACAAATGAAAAAGGTCAGCTTAGCTGGCCTTTTTTATTGCCTGATAAACATAATAAACATGTGCTAAATCAAACTATCCTTAAGTAAACACTAGAAATTACAAAGTTGTTACAAAACTATACCTCATAGCCATTGCTAATGATAATAATTATCATTAGACTTCGCGCTATTATTATACTGTACGCTTGTTTTACTCTTATATTCATTAAGGTTTGAGTTATTTATGAAGTTTTCTCCCCTATTTTTAGCCGTCAGCGCGATACTTTCTTCGACAGCCGTTTCTGCTAATACTGTTGCCAATACAGCTGATAATGCTACTAATACCACTGACGCTCCTACAGCAAAGGTTGTCGCTGATTCAACAGAGACTAAAGCACTTAAAGATATTGAAGTGATTCAAGTTAAAGGTAGCTATTTTAATGGCTATAAAGTTGATAATGCTAACGGTGCTTTGCGCGGTAATATCTCTTTATTAGAAACTGCACAATCGGTCACCGTTATTCCAGCTACGGTAATTAACGAGCAATTAGCCACCACTTTAGGTGAAGTACTCGTTAATGACGCCAGCTTAACCGCAGGATCTAAGCAACGTAACCGTGAAGTATTTAGTTTACGTGGTTTTGAATTAAGCTCTTCAAATGGTTATTTACGTGACGGTCATCAACATTGGTCTCATTACCAACAGCCAATTGAAACACTAGAAAGCATTGAAGTTATCAAGGGACCTTCAAGTATTTTATACGGTCAATCAGGTCCTGGTGGCTTAGTTAATATGGTTACCAAAAAACCAACCACTAACTCTATCTTTAATCTAGGTTTAGATGTTGATCAAGAAGGTTCATCTCGCCTGACATTGGATGCAGGTGGTGCAATAACTGAAGATGAGTCACTACGTTACCGCGCTAACTTAGTTAAGCAAGATGTCACTTATCAACGTGAATACCAAAACGGTGAGCAAAGAGAGCGTGAGCGTTTCCTTGGTGCCTTGGTAGTTGATTATGATATTAATGACGATTTACTCGTGCGTTTTCATTATGATAAAACCAATGATAAAGCCGGTTTAGATACTGGTGCTTGGTTAGATGATGACGGTAATGTTATTGGCGATGATAAAACCATTCGTGATATGTCATGGGCCTTTACTGATATTACCGTTGAAAACTACGGTGTTGATGCCAGCTATATTATCAATGATGCTTGGCAAGTGAAATTTGGCTATAACGAGCAGACATTTGAACGTCAACGTTTTGAATCAGCAGCGAAAAAACCGAGTGATTTTGTCGAAGGAGACAGCTACACCTCAAAACCTTATGACCGCTTTGATGATTGGCAGTTCACCACCAGCTTTATTGACTTTACTGGTGAATTCGAACTTGCCGGTGTAGAGCATACCTTACTTGTTGGTGCTAACTACCTTGATTATTACTACGGTCAATTAAAAGTAAAAGGCGAGTCATTTGAGTACTCTGCTGGCCAAGTTGAGCCACCGCGCCCTGATATTAGTTACACCACAGATGACAGCCTTTATACCAGTGAATACGATTATTACGGTATTTATATTCAAGATTTGATCACCATTAACCAAAAATGGCAAGTAATGATTGGCGGTCGCTACGATAAACAAAGTAAAACCGGTGCTGATAATGAATCATTATTACCTAAAGCTGGTGTACTTTATCATCCAAGTGAAAATGCCACTTTCTATGCCAGCTACAGTGAAGGTTTTGAGCCACAGAGCAGTGAAACTATTAATGATGACGAAGATTTAAACTATGGCATGGAAATCGATGCCATGACTTCAAAACAATATGAGCTTGGTGCTAAATGGCAACTATTGGATGATCGTTTGTTACTAACTACAGCAATATTCGACATCACTAAGTCTGGTGTATTAGTTACTGAGTATAATGAAGATGATAGCTACCGCACTTCACAAGTAGGTGAACAGCGTCATAAAGGTTTTGAAGTGGCCGCACAAGGTGCAGTAACCGATAAACTTTTTGTTATGGCCTCTATGATGAACCTTGATGCCACTTATGAAAATGATGAAGAATACACTGGCATGACACCTATTGATGCACCAGAGTGGTCAGCGTCGCTTTGGTCACGTTATGAATTGACTGAAAACCTAGCTATTAATGCTGGTGCTTTTTATGAAGGTGAGCGCTTTGCTAACCAAGATAACACAGTAGTAAAAGATGCTTATACTCGTATTGATGTCGGTGCTACTTATAAAATAGCCCTACAAAATACCGACATTAACTTACGCTTTAATGTGCAAAACTTACTTGATACCGACTACCTAGCCGGTGGTGGTACTTCTAACGTAACCGTTGGTGACGGCATTAGCTACCGCCTTGCTGTACAAGTTGCTTTTTAGTCAACTAGCTAGTAAAAATCAACCTTGAAGTTAAGGTCAAAATTACAGTAAAAGAACGCAAAATAAGCCTAGGATATTAAGCAATGTAACACTGCTTCATCCTGGGCTTTTTTCTGCATAACAACCTAATTACTTACCACTAATGTACTGCCCCTCCCTGTACCGATTTTCTGACTGTCGTTCAAGTATTTAACTGTCAATGATTAACACTATTTTTACGGTTAGCTATATTCAAGACAAACCCTGACGAGATGGATAATTGACGACAAAACTAGAGGGAATTTCAAATAGTGGAAGTTATTTGATAAAAATCGACTAAAGTATAAGTACTTTTTCTGGCAATGTAGACTTAGGTCTAATTCCTTTTGTTCACTTTACACTCTAACTTACTATTAGATAACAAAAAGCCACAATAAAGTAAAATCATAAGAGGCGTATAAGACCTCGTAAAAGATTAGTAGCTTGAAACAAATAACAGACATTAAGTCTCACAATAATAAGTAAACAAAAATGGGGAATATCATGTTTCATAATTCATTATTTAAAGTTAAGAAATTAATACTAGCAACCAGCTTATTAGCGGTTACCAGCGCAGCTAATTCCGGTTACACCATCAAATTAGACGATGGCGATAGCATAACCTTTGGTGGTTACATTAAGGTTGATGCGCGCTATACCAGTGGTAATATTGCTGCGAACGATTACTGGTACGGTGGTGGAACTGTTCTAGCAGAAAGCCAATCTAACTTTGGCATTGCCGTCAATGAAACGCGTTTTAACACTAAATATGTCCATGGTGATGTCACTGGTTTTATTGAAATGGATTTTTACGGTGATGCCGTGTCAGGTGGTGGTAATGAAATTATCTCCAACTCTTCCAAGCCACGTTTGCGTCATGCCTTTGTTAAGTACAAAAATGTCTTAGTTGGCCAAACATGGACTACTTTCCAAAACACGAGTTCTCTTGCTGAAGCAGCCGATTTTGGTGGCCCGTTAGTAGCTTCTGCCTTTATTCGTCAAGGTCAGGTTCGATATACCAATGGCGGCTTACAACTTTCTATTGAAAATCCTGAAACATACAAAGGTGTTCATGGCAATGATTCCATTCCAGACTTCATAGGTAAATATACCTTTAAAGGCGACTGGGGTAATGTTTCTGTGTCTGGTTTAGCTCGACAATTACAAACCCTTGATGGCTCTGAGTCGGCAATAGGTTTCGGTGTTGCCGGTCGTATTAATACCTTTGGTAAAGATGATTTTCGCTTTCAAGTACACGGTGGTAATGTCGGTCGTTACGTGGGTGTTACCGCTTCTACAGACGTAGCTCAAAATAGTACAGGTAGTTGGGAAGCAGAAGATACCACCTCGGTCATGGTTGCTTATCGTCATTTCTGGACAGACGATATGCGTAGTTCAGTATTCTATGGTAATACCACAACTGATCTTCGTGATACAGATCGCTCTCACTGGGGAGTCAACATCTTTAAAAACGTAACTAAGCAGCTATCTTTTGGTTTAGAAGTAGGTAACTTTGAAATGGCTGAATCAAATGCTGATTCTGACTATGTACAATTCTCAACCAAATTCGTCTTATAGTTTTTATAATACCAACTCAATTAAGTTTGTGACCTTGTTGTGCACAGAAAAAATAAATCAAAGCAAGGCGCTCGATTGACCAATAGCTGGCTATTGGGATTGAGAGCAACGCCGCCTTGGAGTATTTTAACCAGTACAAGTGGGTAATAATTTAATAGAATTGGTATAACACCTTGCGTTAGTTAACCTCGTTGAGGTTATTTTATGGGGAAGCATTTGCTTCCCTTTTTTTATGGGAAAACATAAGCTTTCCTATTCGATGACATAGATTGATAAAAGAAACTTTTTATACCTATACTGAAGTATTATTCCCGCACTATAGGCTGATAAAATGACCCCGAATATAGGTAAACAAGCCTTCCTAGCGATACTCGCTTTTCTGGCTTTTATCATGCCCCTGGTTCTTGCCGATGAAGTATCTTTGTTAGAAAACTGGTTATTCATTTTTATTAGCTGGTCATTGGTCATTTTGTTATCGGCATTAAGCCCCGCACAGAACGAGAATAAAAGCGCCAAGAAAACTGATTCAGCGTTAAAGGAATCACAATAATTGATTTCATTTAGCCAGGTACTCATCTTATTAGCCATTTATATTATTTCGCTATTTTTCTTGGCTCAATGGGGTCAGTCAGACAGTAAAGCAGCTAAACGAATACGTAACTCTGCCAATACCTACGCCTTAAGCCTGGCTGTTTTTTGTACTTCCTGGACATTTTTTGGCAATATTGCCGTCTCGACTAAACAAGGACTATTTCCAGTCGCCTTATACCTAGGTACCACCTTAACCTTCATTTTTATGACGCCACTGTTAAAGAAAATGGTGCTATTAAAAAATGAGTTTCACTCCACCAGTATTGCCGATTTTATTTCGGTCCGTTATAAAAGGTCGCAAGGGTTAGCGGCATTAGTTAGCTTATTGTGCGTAATTGGCATCACTCCCTATTTGACCATTCAATTAAAATCGGTCATTGATAGTTTTCAAATACTGACCGATAACTCCCAGCAGACCTTAGCGTTTCTTGATTATTTAGATGTTATTATTGTTTTGATGATGGCATTTTTCACCATTATTTTTGGTGTCCGTCATATAGATCCAACCGAAAAACATCCCGGTATGATGGTCGCGTTGGCGGGAGAGAGTATTCTAAAATTATTAGCTATGCTCATTGGCTGCCTCTGGATTTGCTACATGATCAAGCCCGGGGTGTTTAGTATATTTGCGGAGTTTGCCCATGAGGCGCAATTAAATCCCAAAGTGCTGACCATATCTACCCAGCAATGGCTCAGTTTTATGCTCATTGGTGCTTTAGGCATTATCACACTGCCCAGACAATTTCATGTTGGCATTGTTGAATGTAGTGATGCAAAATTTTTAGACCGAGCAAAATGGCTTTTTCCACTGTATTTATTACTGATCAATTTGTTCACTTTCCCAGTGGCATTAGCCGGTTTAATAACGCCAGGAGCTCTTGAGTCGTCACGTATATTGTTGTTAACTCAGCCGTTAGCAAACCATGCACCTTTTATCGCCCTTATTACCTTTTTAGGTGGCTTTGCTGCAGCAACAGGAATGATAATGATCAGTGCTATGACGCTATCCACCATGCTGACCAACCATATTTTGATGCCGGTTATCATGCAGACTCCTGCGCTGTCAGCCTTAAAGCGTCAAATCTTACCTTTACGTTGGTTAATGGTCTTTGCCATTCTTTTCTTAAGCCTATTCTATTATCGCGCTATTGGTGACTCTCAACTTATTGTCAATATTGGTAGCATAAGTTTTGTTGCCACCGCACAATTTGCGCCAGCATTAATAGGCGGACTAATTTGGCGAAAAGGTAATTTGTCCGGTGCATTCAGCGGACTTACTATTGGTGCTTGTGTATGGTTTTATTGCACTTTATTGCCATCTTTAATTCGCTCTGGCTGGCTAGATTGGTCAATATTATCTCAAGATAGTGGCTTCTTTTATTGGATTAACCCTGAGCAACTTTTTGCCATTCAAGCAATCAGCCCATTTACCAATGGACTTATATGGAGCTTACTTGCCAATATTCTTTGCTACATCGGCGTTTCTTTATTTACTAAAATGTCTGAAGAGGAACAAAAAATATCACACCAATTTGTTGATATTAAAAATATATACCTTAAAGACAATTTTGCTGCAGGCACAACCGCCGATATTAACCTGCTCAATAAGAAGCTACTTATCACAGAAGTTTTTCTGCAATATCTACCTGAAGAGTTAGCCGAGTCAAAACTACAACAATCGTTAGTAAAAGCTGAAATACATGATCAAGAAAATATTAATATCGTTGAATTGTCTTCGTTAAAAAATGCCGCACTTAATGCTTTAGCCGGCGCCATTGGTATGGCCTCATCCTATAAAGCCTTTAATAACATTAATTTAATCGATGCCGATGAGGAACAGCAATTAGCCACTTATTTTTCCCACTTTTTTGCGCAATTACAACTGTCCCCTAAAGAGCTCTTTGAACAAGTTAACTTCCACCAGCAAAAACGTGAATTACTGGAAAGTCATGCCAAACAGCTACTAGATACCATTGCCAAATTAGTAACTGAGGTCACGCAGAGATTAAAAGCTGAACAGGTCGTTAATTCACTTAATGAAGGTTTAGAGCTCAGAGTAACAGAAAGAACCCAAGCATTGAGCCAAAGTAATAGTGAGTTAAATAAAACACTCGAACAATTAAAACTTACCCAAGGCCAGTTACTAGAAAATGAAAAAATGGCTTCCTTAGGTGGGCTAGTCGCGGGTGTCGCCCATGAAGTTAATACTCCTATAGGCACAGTACTCACCTCAATAAGTTTTATGAAAGAAAAATGTCACACTATTATTAAGGCGATGGACGATAAAACATTGAGCTCTCAGCAACTGTCAAAGTTTACCGATGAACTTGAACAAGGTTTTGACCTTTCCTTACGAAATATTAGCCGGGCTGTTGAGTTAATTGAGGGCTTTAAGCTTATTGCTGTTGATAGCGTTGTTGATGATGCTCGCACCCTTAATGTGCATGATTATTTAGAAGATGTGCTTAGAACATTAAGGCCAAAAGCAAAGCAAGCTCAGGTGACTATTAAACTTTCCTGCGCGAAGGACATAGTTATTAACTCATATCCCGGAGCCCTTGCACAGATCACTAATAACCTAATCATCAATAGCTTAGTGCACGCCTTTACTGAGAAAAACGACATCAAGGGTGAAATCACCATTGATGTTAAGGCCTCACAACAGAGTCTTGAACTTATCTATGGCGATAATGGCTGCAAGCTTGATGAAAACACTAAAGCGCAATTATTTGAACCCTTTTATACCACGAGGCGAGGCCAAGGGGGCTCAGGTCTAGGAGCACATATTGTCTACAATCTGGTTACCCAAAAATTAAAAGGCACCATAGAGCTGATCACAGAACAAGCCCAGGGTAAAAGTTTTAAAATAAACATTCCACTAACGGACAGTAAATAACACATAAGTCTCCTGAAAATTCAGTAATTAATTGTCCTTTTTTCAACGCTTTAATTTATATTTTATATTTATGATTATGATAAAAATTGAACTAAACTGATAAATACAGCTTGCTAATAGAGAATAGTCATTTATGGATTTTTTACGTAAATTCAGCATACAGCAAAGGTTAGCCATGCTGGTGGTTTTAATTATTATTGGTATCACTGCGCTAGGTGCCATAAGCTTGTCAGAAGAATACCATTCCTTAATGGCACAAAAAAAATTCACCACCAACGAATTAATAGATAGCACTTACGGCATTGTGGAACATCAATATAGCTTGCAGCAAAAAGGGGAGCTTACTGAGGTACAAGCACAAAAACAGGCTTTAAGTATTATTGCCAGTTTGCGCTACGATACCAACAATTATTTTTGGGTTAACGACTTTACCCCGAACATGATAATGCACCCAATAAAACCACAACTCAATGGCAAGAATATCGGTGGTGTGAAAGACCCTGATGGCAAAGCTTTATTTATTGATATGGTGAATATAGTCAAGGCTAAGGGGGAAGGTTTTGTTTACTACAAATGGACTAAACCTGGCTTTGATGATCCGGTCGACAAAATTGGTTTTGTTAAAGGCTTCACTCCTTGGCAATGGATTATTGGTACAGGCACCTACCTAGATGATATTGATGCGACCTTTGCCGAGCAACGCAATATGATCATAATAAATAGCGTTGTTATTACCCTTGTGATCATTGGCTTAAGTTATGTTATTGGTAATAGCATCTTAGTTCCGACCAGATCAGCGGCTGAATTAATGAAAGATATTGCCCAAGGTGATGGTGATCTGACCAAGTCTTTAGATGATAGCGGTCAAGATGAAATTTCTCGCTTATCTAACTACTTTAATGAGTTCACTGGTAAAATGCGGCAGTTATTACAAGATGTCGCCAATAATACCTCACAAGTTTTAGACCATGCCGAAGCTGTTTCTGGCGCTAGTGATACCACTCAATCGTTAATACAAAACCAAAACGACATTACCGTGCAAGTGGCCACTGCAATGGAAGAGATGACCTCACAAATTAAGGAAGTGAGTGATAATGCTAGCTCTGCTGAGCAAGCCGCAAATGATGCCAGAAATAACACCTCTGACGGCAAAGAAATCATCTCTCATACCATCAAACAAATGCAATCTCTGTCGAGCAATATTGATGAAGTTAGTCAAGTGGTTGCCAGCCTTGCTTCTGAAAGTGACAATATTGGCTCTGTTCTGGATGTGATTAGAGGCATTGCTGAGCAAACAAATTTGTTAGCGCTAAACGCCGCGATAGAAGCTGCACGCGCTGGTGAGCAAGGCCGTGGTTTTGCCGTGGTAGCCGATGAAGTGCGTACTTTAGCTAATCGTACTGAACAAAGCACCAATGAAATTCAACAAATGATACAAAAATTACAAGCTGGAGCGCAAGAAGCCGTAGCAGCGGTGAAAGTCAGCCAAGACATTTCTCTGAAAACCGTTGAGCAAACAGCAAAGGCAGATGATTCCCTTTCTGAAATTGACCGTTTGATGGAAGTTATTTCTGATATGAATACACAAATAGCCAGAGCGACTGAACAACAAAGCCAAGCTGCTGATGAGGTTAATTTACGTATTAATGATTTAGCGGGAATGACCGATGAGTCTCTCGCGACTACCGAACAGCTTAGTGAAACGAGCCAGAAATTGAAGGTCAGCAGTAATGCCATGTCTGAGGTTGTTGGTCGCTTTAAAATTTAGCTGCAATAACAAAGTACTAATACCAACGCCCCTAACGAAGTAATCATTTAAAAAGGGCATAAAAAAACCAGTAATATTTGTCGATTAAGAGAATATTACTGGCTAAACCATCAAAAATTTAAAGTCGAATTGAACTGAGTAAAACTCGGTAGAATCCTAAAGTAGTCACTTAATGGTTATGTGTCCTGAAGCATAACCACTAAGTTCCGTACTTTGCTATTGCTTATTTAGTGAGAGAGCATTCACTGCCTAAGCAACAAGGTAATGATAATCATTCTCATTTATATTGTCAACACTATTTGTTAAATTTTATTAAATATTAATTTTTTGATATTACAGGCATAAAAAAGCCAGTAACACATTTCCATCAAGAAAATGTTACTGGCTAAACCATCAAAAATTTTAAAGTCGAATTGAACTGAGCAGAACTCGGTAGAATCCTAAAGTGGTCACTTAGTGGTTATGTGTCCTGGAGCATAACCACTAAGTTCCATACTTTACTGCTGCTTATTTAGTGAGAGAGCATTCACTGCCTAAGCAACTAACCAAATAATAATCATTCTCATTACGAGAGTCAACACTATTTTAACAATTAATTTAAAATAGTTGTTTTTATTTTTTCAGCTTAGCAAAAGCATCGGCGAAAGCGTTACCCATAGCGGCATTGTCCACTTTTTTACCTTTTGATTTATTTTGATTTACTGCAGGTTTTCCTTGATTATTCCTACTGTTCATCTGATTTTTTGCTTTATTGTTATCACCTTTACCATTATCTTTTGTCTGAAAAGGCTTGTTAGTGGCTGCGTTAACTTGCTCATCTAAGCGCATCGTTAAACTGATACGCTTGCGAGCAACATCAATTTCCAACACTTTCACCTTAACAATATCCCCCGCCTTGACAATTTCCCGCGGGTCACTGATAAATTTATTAGTTATTGAAGAAATATGTACTAGCCCATCTTGATGCACACCAATATCAACAAAAGCACCAAAGTTAGCAACATTAGAAACCACTCCTTCAAGTATCATACCTAAGGTTAAATCTGCCATGCTAGTTACACCTTCAGCAAAACTAGCTGTTTTAAACTCAGGACGTGGATCTCTATTCGGTTTTGTTAGCTCATCAATAATTCCTTTTACCGTGACGGCACCAAAATCATCATTTGTTAACTTGCTTATGTCTAAAGCACTTAATTGTGCACTGTTATTTAGCACCTGAGAGATATCAAGTTGTAATGTCTTGATTATCTTCTCTACCAAGGCATAACTTTCCGGGTGCAAAGCAGATTGGTCTAATGGATTATCACCACCTGTAATACGTAAAAAACCCGCTGATTGTTCAAAAGCTTTCGGCCCTAAACGGGCAACTTTTTTCAATTGCTTTCTATTAGTAAAGCGCCCTTCACTATCTCGAAAAGCAACAATGTTATTAGCCATGGTTTTGTTTAACCCTGAAACACGGGTTAATAACGCTGCAGAGGCACTGTTTAAGTCAACACCAACAGCATTTACACAATCTTCAACGACATCATCAAGGGTTTTACTCAACTGGCTCTGGCTAACGTCATGCTGATATTGACCGACACCTATTGCTTTAGGGTCAATTTTGACTAACTCAGCTAAGGGATCTTGTAATCGTCGAGCAATGGAAACAGCACCCCGTATTGTCACATCAAGGTCTGGAAATTCATTGGCGGCAAATTCAGAGGCAGAATACACAGATGCGCCCGCTTCACTGACAATCATTTTAATAAGTTGAACTTTGCTTTCATCAGCTTTAAAAATTTGCATAACTTCAGCAACTAATTTATCACTTTCACGAGAGCCGGTGCCATTACCAATAGCCACTAACTCGACTTTATGTTGACGACAAATATTAACTAAGGTTCTTACTGACTTATCCCAATGATTTTGCGGCGCATGTGGGAAGATGGTAGCTGTATGTAATAACTTACCGGTGCCATCGACAATAGCAATTTTACAGCCTGTTCTTAAACCAGGATCTAAACCCAAGGTGACTTGTGGACCAGCAGGAGCAGCCATCAATAAATCGGCAAGGTTATTAGAGAAAACATCTATCGCCTGGGTTTCAGCTTGCTCACGTAAGCTAGTTACCAATTCATTAGTTAAACTGATACTTAATTTAGCTTTCCAAGTGAGTTGTACAACCTTAGTTAAAAACTCAGCAGCGGCCTGATTAGTTAAGCGTAAAGTTAAGTGCTCGCTAATCATTTGCTCAGCACTACTGCATACCCTTGCCTCTTCTCCGGGATCGACATCGATATGAAGTTGTAAAAACCCTTCATTTCGGCCACGCAACATCGCTAACATACGATGGGAAGGTACGGTTCTTAGTTTTTCACTGTGCGCAAAGTAGTCTCTAAACTTGGCACCAGCTTTCTCTTGGCCTTTAACTAGTTTGCTGGTTAAGTGTGCTTGCTTTAATAAGTGACGACGTAGCTTTGCTAATAAATTGGCATCTTCGCTAAAACGTTCGGCCAAAATATAACTCGCGCCATCAAGTACCGACTTTACATCAGTAAATCCTGCCGCCTGATTAATAAAAGCTTTTGCTTCTTGTTCGGGAGAAAGTTGCCAGTTATTAAATAGTTTGTTCGCTAAAGGCGCTATACCTGCCTCACTGGCAATCTTGCCTTTAGTACGGCGCTTCGGCTTATAGGGTAAATATAAATCTTCTAAGCGGGTTTTATTATCGGCTTGCAGAATTGATTTTTCCAGCTCAGGGCTGAGTTTATCTTGCTACTAAATACTCGTTAAAATAACTTTTCGGCGATCATTTAACTCACGTAAATAGCTTAACCGCTGTGCTAAGTGACGAAGATGGTTATCATCTAAACCTTGGGTAACTTCTTTACGGTAACGGGCAATAAATGGCACGGTAGCACCATCATCAAGCAAGGTAATAGCGGCATTAATTTGTACCGCGTTAACATTGAGTTCTTGAGCGATTTGCTCGGCAATAGTTAACATTGAATTGAGATTCCAACAAGATTAAGAGTAGGAGGGCATGATAACAGAAAATTATTCTGACGAAAATTACCTAAGTTATACTCAACGACATTACTCTAAGAAATCGACAGTATTACCACCCAGCGCCTTTGCTTTATAGACACTTTTATCGGCTAAATTCAACAGTTTTTTAAAAATATAACCACCCGGCTCGGTAGAACTAACACCAAAACTAGCCGCCACTTTAACCTCTGCTGCACTGCAATTAATATTGCTCACTTCCACGCATATTCTGCTGGCTATTTTCTGCGCTTGCCTTTGCTCGCAATGAGGTAACACCAATAAAAATTCATCGCCGCCTAGACGAATAGCGACATCTTCTAGCCGACAGTTCTTTTGCAGCACACTAGCAATATTCACTAAAACTTCATCACCAACTTCATGACCAAATGTGTCATTGATGTACTTAAATTTATCAAGATCTATCATCACTAAACATAAGGCATAACTGTGTCGCTTGGCTAAATTAAGTGCTGGCTGTATTGCGGCATTTAAATAATGACGATTATACAAACCCGTTAGCTGATCCGTCATCGCTAGTTGCTCTAATAGTTGTTGCTGGCTGACCATTTTTATAAAAAGTTGTCGAGCGACAACAAGGTTTTTTACCCTAGCAATAAGCTCCGCTTGAATCACAGGTTTACTAATAAAGTCATTAGCGCCGACTTGCAGAGCATGAATCTTTTGACTGAATTTAGTCATGGCTGACATAGCTAGAATAGGCGTTAATTGTTTCTCATCCGTTCTTGCTCTAATTTCCTCAATCATGGCAATGCCATCTTTATCGCCGGGTAAGAAAATATCTAATAGCACCAAATCATAATTGGCACTTTCAAAGTGAAGCAAACCGGCTTCCGCCGTTTTATGATGATCGACCACTAGCCCCATTTGCTGCAAAATATCCTTGGTCATATTTGCTAAGGTCAGGTGGTCCTCAATATATAAGATTTGACCTGTTATTTGCGCTATTGTTAAATGACCTTTAGTTAATCCCATTAAAATATCTTTAAACTTAGGCAATTCATTACGTTGGCAAACATAATTAACATCAATGGTTTTCATTTTCGCTAGCTTACTTTGCTCTTGCTCACCAGTGATGACCACAATTTGACTATCCTCCATACCAGAGATAGTTTTTATCTGTTTTGCTAAGGTAAGTGCGGTCATATCGACTAAATTCATTGCCACAACAACGAGATCAACTTTATTACTGCTTAGCGCTGTTAATGCGGCTGCGCCGGTAGAGACTTCCTCATGACTTATTGAGAAGCCGTATAAGAATTCATGAAGTAATAATCGGTAAACTCTCGATGGTTCAACAATCAATGCTTTCATTGACACTTCCTAGGCAATAGAAAATCTAATTAATAGTATGGTCGTTGTTTTTTAGTTATACCAATATGCTATACATTTTTGATATTATGTTGATACTTAGTACAGTCATTATTAACAAGTAATCTATGAAGAAATCAAACTATATTACTCGCGCAGGCTGGGACCGTTTAGATAAAGAGCTAAAGTTTCTTTGGAAAGACGAGCGCCCTAAAATTACTCGCTCCGTCAGTGAAGCGGCAGCGCAAGGCGATCGCAGTGAAAATGCTGAGTATATTTATGGAAAACGACGTTTACGTGAGATTGATCGCCGGGTACGATTTTTAATGAAACGTACTGAAGACTTAAACATAGTGTATCCAGACCATCAGCAAGAAGGTCGAGTATTTTTTGGTGCTTGGGTCACTCTAATTAATGAAGATGATATTGAAGTAGTTTACCGCCTAGTTGGTCCGGATGAATGGGACGTTACGCGAGGAGAGATCAGTATTGATTCTCCTATGGCACGAGCATTATTAGGCAAAGCCGTTGATGATGAAGTGGTAGTAAAAACCCCTGAAGGTGAACGTATTTTTGATATTATTAGTATTAGCTATAAACCAGCCGTATAAAGTACTATTTACTAGTTATACCAGTTCCATTAATTAGGTGATCTACTTTATACGTAGAGAAAATTGCCAAATACAAGACATTTACTTTAATAACTAGTTGTTCTAATTATTAAATAAATAACGAAGTAGTTGGTAATTTTAGCAAGTAGAAATGATCACATACTTAGTGGGATTGGTATTAGCTAGTAATCAAACTGTACACCTAAGCGCAGGTTTACCCGCATTGGAGAGCGATTTTTGTGAATAATTAAGGCTAGCACTACGTGGTTGAATATCGGCCCAAGCATGGCTACTTAGTGCTGAGATACTCATTAAAGTAGTAACAGCTAGGGCATTGCGCTTTGCTATTATTTCAAGGAAATATTGTTTGCATAGGTTTAATGAAAAAATCGGCAAGATATCGACTCTAGTTAGCAATTAATTATAGGTAATACCAATCGGACTAATTAAGTGGTCCGATTGGTATAATATGTACTATTAATAACCTATATTAACATGTCACTAAAATCAGGACACCTGCAAACAAACAAAACCACCGAATCGTTACAACTTAATAGCTACAAACTAAAAACCTAACTAAACCTTACTTAACTAACCGACTTCTAATAGGAATTTGGCATACATCAAGTACCGGCGGTGGTTTTTTATAGAAAAAGGCATTGTTCCGTTTGCGGCGTTTCACTATGCGTTCAGCAAAGGCCGTTGATTCTGTATTCTCTACTTCAAGGTGAATTTGCTCATCTTTTGTCACATCACTCATCAATTGCATACTAATGATTTCAGTAAAATTTCGATGATCGACCGCATAATCCCCTTCCACAACTTCAGTGCGCTGTATTGCTTGAATATGCTGCATACCGTAAACCACGCGACCAAAGATGGTCATTATACGGTCTAAATAGCGCGGCGCTTGGCCAATAACAAAATAGAAATGGCTTGAAGCTGAATCTGCCTCATTATTTCTAGCCATGGCGATGGTACCAGGGCAATGCGTTAACCAAGCTTTACCAGAATTAGCATTTTCATCCGCTTGATAAGCCAAGGCAAAGCCGTCTTTAAATCCAGTTTTCTCGGCAAATAAATCTTGCTGCTGTACTGGGGTGAAGCGCCATGTCTTATCTGTGTGCCATTCCGATTCCATTGCTAATAGCGGTACTGATTTATCTTTTTTACTACCATCTTTGGGCCCTGCTTGGGCAACAAAACCGTCGATAACACGGTAAAACTTAGTGCCATTATAAAAACCTTGCTGGGTTAAATTACTAAATTGTCCGGCATTTTTTGGCGAGAATTGCGGCGCCAGTTCAATAACGACTTTGCCATGGGGTAAAGTTAACAACACAGTGTTATCAAGTGACAACTTGCGCCACATTGAATCTGCTGAATTATCAGCGCCACAAGCACTAATAAAAAATAATGTCGTTAAGGTCAGTACAGTTTTTAAGGAAACTTTCATGGCAGAGCCTTTATCTATTTTTATGGAGATACCAAACCTATTAACAGCGATAAAGTCATTGAATTTAGCATAACTAGAGCTGAATAAATTTAATGGAATTGGTATAAGTAAATTAAATGCTATCATAGCCACTTTTATAATTTAACCAAATCATTGTGGAGTGTTTCGTGAACAAAAGCCTTATCACCAACCTTATTGCGTTAACTTGTACGTTAGGCGGCTATGTTAGCGAGCAACATTTGCTTTTTACTTTAGGTCTTTTCGCTTTATCTGGTGCCGTCACTAACTGGCTGGCCGTGCATATGCTCTTTGAAAAAGTACCACTGCTTTATGGCTCTGGCGTTATTCCTGCCCGTTTTGAAGAGTTCAAAGTCGCTATTCGTCAATTGATGATGGAAGAGTTTTTTACTGAACAAAACATCGACCGCTTTCTTTCTGATAGTTCAGGAAAAGCCAGTACCATTAACTTATCGCCGGTTATTGATAAAGTCGACCTTAGTCCTGCGTTCAATAGTTTAGTTGAAGTTATTGAACAATCGTCATTTGGCCCAATGCTCGCCATGGTTGGCGGCAGCGAAGCAATTCAGCCAATGAGAGACCCCTTTATTGCCAAGATGAAACTCGCAATGCAAGATATCACCCAAAGTGAGCAATTTAATACCCTGTTGCGTGAAGAATTGGAGCAACCGGATATAATTTCCGGCATGCGGGATAAAGTTAGCGATATTATCGAAAAGCGCCTTAATGAATTAACTCCGCAGTTAGTCAAAGAGATAATTCAAAAAATGATCAAAAAACATTTAGGCTGGTTAGTGGTTTGGGGCGGCATATTTGGCGGTGTTATTGGCCTTGTTGCCGCACTCACTAATAGTTTTTAGTAACTATTATTCACGGATAAATACTCATGGCTTTATTTAACAATTCTAGTGGCACTTATAAAATAAAGACCCATCACCGTACAAATTAATCTTATATTTGCCACATTATGGTGTAAAAATCACTTTAATTACGCCTTAATCTTAGGTTATGCTTAGTTAACTAAAAAAATTAGAGCTTTTAAGCTAATAAGCGCAATGATGCCTTATTACCAAGCTCTCATCTAACATAAGGTAAACTTCTGTCATGTTTGGTAGTTTAAAGGCTTTGCCTGCCGATCCAATTCTTGGATTATTAGCTAAATATAGAAAAGATAACAACCCAAATAAAATCGATTTAGGTGTTGGTGTATACAAAAATGAAGCAGGTCACACTGCGATACTTAATTGTGTAAAAAAAGCTGAACAACATCGCCTAACGACAGAAGACACCAAAGTTTATATTGGTCCTACTGGCTCAGAGTTATTCAATGATGAAATGGCTAAGCTTATTTTTACCGCTGAGCATAAAGTATTAAACCAAAATCGTGCTCGTACCGTATCTACCCCTGGTGGTACTGGTGCTTTACGCGTTGCTGCTGAATTTATCAAATCGTGTAAAGCCGGCGCTACCATTTGGGTAAGTGACCCAACATGGGCAAATCATACCGGTTTATTTAAAGCTGCCGGTTTAAACGTTAAAACTTACCCTTATTATGATCATGAAAATAAGAGCTTAGACTTTGACGGCATGTTAAATGCGCTTAAAGATGTCAGCAGTGATGATGTGGTGTTATTACACGCTTGTTGTCATAATCCAAGTGGTATGGATTTAAATAAAGAGCAATGGCAACAAGTTGCTGAAGTAGCTAAAAGTGTTGGTTTCACGCCATTAATTGATATGGCTTACCAAGGTTTCGGTTCTGGTTTAGACGAAGATGCTTACGGTTTACGTTTAATGGCAGAAACAGTTAAAGAAATGATCGTTTGTAGTTCATGTTCTAAAAACTTCGGCTTGTACCGTGAACGTATTGGTGCTTGTACCATCATTGGCGAATCAAGCACAGCGGTTGATATCGCTAAGTCGGTATTACTTTATGTGGTACGTGTTATTTACTCTATGCCTCCAGCACATGGCGCAGCCATTGTAGAAACTATCCTTAGTTCTGATGAATTGCGTAACGAATGGTATGGCGAATTAAAAGAAATGCGTGATCGTATTAATGGCAACCGTAAATTAATCGTCGATAAGCTTGTAGAAAATGGCGTAACTCGCGACTTTAGCTTTATTCAACGTCAAAATGGTATGTTCTCTTTCTTAGGTATTACCCCTGAGCAAGTTCAACAACTACAAGATGAATACAGCATTTATATGGTAGGTTCTAGCCGTATGAGTATCGCTGGCATTGCCAATAGTAATGTTGATTACTTAGCGAAATCTATTGCTAAAGTGCTTTAGTACGGCAATAAATCACAGATAGTAAGTATAAATAAAATCTGGCTGAGCTTTTTTTATTCTAATAGAGTAAAATATGTCTCAGCCTTTTTTATTGGCAAAAATTTATAACTAAATGGAGTAACTAATCACTCAATTTAGTACTACTCATATGTGATTCAAGTTTGTTTTAAAGGAAAACCCTGTGACTGTTCCCGGTAATTTATTTATTCTTTCTGCGCCAAGTGGTGCAGGGAAATCAAGCCTAATCAATGCTTTACTAAAGCAAGATAACCAAGCATCCGCTAGAGCTATGCAGGTATCGGTTTCTCATACCACTCGAGATGCTCGTCCTGGTGAAAATAATGCTGAACATTACCACTTTGTTAGCGTTGAAGAGTTCAAAAAACAAATAAGTAATAATGCCTTCTATGAGTATGCCGAAGTCTTTGGTAACTATTACGGTACCTCTGCAGCGGCAATCGATGCACAACTTGCCCAAGGTATTGATGTATTCCTTGATATTGATTGGCAAGGCGCTCAACAAGTTCGTATGAAGAAACCTAGCGTAACCACTATCTTTATTAGCCCTCCTTCTAAAGAAGAGCTAGAAAGTCGCTTACGTGGTCGTGGTCAAGACAGTGAAGAAGTGATCGCCAGTCGTATGGAACAGGCGCAAGCTGAATGTTCTCATTATAATGAATTTGATTACATTATCGTTAATGATGACTTTGACCAAGCCCTGCTTGATCTAACCACTATTGTAAATAATCAGCGCCTTAAATGTCGTCAACAGAGCATTGCTCAGCTAGAATTGTTTAGTAATCTGCTGAATAAGTAAGATAATAAAATATTTCCTCGGTTGCGTGGCTTAATACACATGGTATTACTTGCTTAATTAATGAGTGGGCAGTAAACTACGCAGCTATTTTATAAGTTCGTTTATTAGTTGGAGTGACCAGATGGCTCGCGTAACTGTTGAAGATGCCGTAGAAAAAGTCGGTAATCGTTTTGATTTGGTGCTAGTTGCATCACGTCGTGCTCGTCAAATTGCAACGGGCGGAAAAGAGCCATTGGTTGAAGTCGAAAACGACAAACCAACGGTAATTGCTTTGCGTGAAATCGAAGCAGGCTTAATTACTACAGATATTATGAACACTTCTGATCGTGCACAGCAAATCCAGCAAGATACTGCTGAATTAGATGCAGTTGCAGCGATTGTTGGTGGTCAACAAGACGAATTAAGCTAGAGTTAACTCCTTCTATTTAGAGAAGGACTTAGTTTTAAGCACTTAAAAGCGCGTACCTCATTCTGCTTATGTCAGAAAATAGGTTACGCGTTTTTTTATTGCTTAAGCTTTATTTTTTCCTTGTAAATAGAGCGTATTCTTCTAATCAAACCTTCTCTTCGATAAAGGCCTTACCGATATAACCGTTACCATTCAAGATACATGTTTCAGAGTGCTTGAGCAATTTCAATTCAAGGCATATCAATGTAGCCATGGTTATTCCATTTCAAATTGATGTAACGATGAAGTGATGTTGCTCAAGCGCTTCTGCGATGGGTTTTAAATGACTTTATGCGGCGTTAAAGAACAAAAATATAGACTGACTATGTTTACGTTCTTCTCCTTGCCTAAAGTCATTTTAATTCCCACTGAAATCGAGTACTTTGAATGGTAACGGGTATAAGCCTTTTAATGCTCGCTGAATCGTGCATTTCGATGTAACATGAATTTATTACTAGGGTATATACTCGAATTACCCCCATGTTCCCCCTTAATTTGGAGTATTAGGTGTACCTATTTGAACCGTTAAAAGAACTTAGCTCTACCTACCTATCAAAAGTACAAGTTGACCTGCTTAAACACGCTTATATAGTTGCGCGTGATGCCCATGATGGTCAAATGCGCTCAAGTGGTGATCCTTATATTACTCATCCGGTTGCCGTAGCGATTAATTTAGCCCAAATGCACTTAGACCATGAAACACTCATGGCGGCTTTATTACACGATGTTATTGAAGATACCGAAGTAACCAAAGATGAATTAGCTGAATTGTTCGGTCATACCGTAGCTGAACTCGTTGAAGGGGTTAGTAAACTCGATAAATTAAAGTTTAATAACAAAGAAGAAATGCAAGCGGAAAATTTCCGTAAAATGGTACTTGCCATGGTGCAAGACATTCGTGTTATTTTAATTAAACTTGCCGACCGTACACATAATATGCGTACCCTTGGCTCTTTACGACCGGATAAGCGCCGTCGCATTGCCCGTGAAACCTTAGAGATTTATGCGCCAATAGCGAACCGTTTGGGTATTCATGATATAAAAAATGAATTAGAGCTTTTAGGCTTTGAAGCGCTTTATCCTATGCGTTCACGTGCTTTAAAATCTGCAGTAAAAAGTGCCCGCGGTAATCGTAAAGCTATTGTTGATAACATTGAGAAAGAAATTGCCGCACGTTTAGCAGAAAGCGGCATTGATGCAAAAATTGTCGGTAGAGAAAAACATCTCTATTCAATTTATAAAAAAATGCTTAATAAAGAATTAATGTTCAATGAAGTCATGGACATTTATGCTTTCCGTGTAATCGTTAATGAGAAAATTGACAACTGCTACCGTGCTTTAGGTGCCATGCATAACCTGTTCAAACCCATTGAATCACGCTTTAAAGATTACATCGCCATTCCTAAAACTAATGGTTACCAATCGCTGCATACTTCGTTAATTGGTCCTCATGGTATTCCGGTAGAAATTCAGATCCGTACCCATGATATGGATCAAATGGCGGATAAAGGTGTTGCCGCGCATTGGCTTTACAAACAAGACGGTGAGAACACCGGCACAACAGCGCAAATGAAAGCGCGTCGTTGGATGCAAAGCCTACTTGAACTGCAACAAAGTGCCGGTAGTTCTTTTGAGTTTATTGAAAACGTTAAGTCTGACTTATTTCCTGAAGAGATTTATGTTTTTACCCCTGATGGCCGCATTATTGAGCTACCAATGGGTGCCACGGCAATCGATTTTGCTTATGCAGTGCACACTGATGTTGGCAACTCTTGTGTTGGTGTTAAGGTAGACCGTAAACCTTACCCAATGAGCCAGCCGATAGATTCAGGGCAAACCATTGAAGTAATTACTTCTAAGGCAGCCAGACCTAATGCGACTTGGTTAAACTTTGTTGTTACTGCTAAAGCACGCTTACAAATCAGAACTTACTTAAGAAGTTGTGAAAAAGACGAATCCCATGCGTTAGGCATTCGTTTATTAAGTCACGCCTTGGGTAAAACCAAGCTTAAAGATTTAGCGCAAGAAAAAATTGATGAAGTAGTGCAACAAAGTGGCAATAAGACCTTTGATGAATTACTGACTAATATCGGTTTAGGCAATGCCCTCAGTATCGGTATTGCTCGTCAGCTAACCGATGGTTTTACCGAAGATACCGAACTAGATCCTAACAGTACTAAAGCTAAAATGCCGATAAGAGGCACCGAAGGCATGTTAGTCAATTACGGTAAATGTTGTCGCCCTATCCCTGGCGATGGCATTGTAGCTTACTTAAGCCCAGGTAAAGGCTTGATGGTACATCAGCAAGGTTGCCGTAATATCAAGGGTCATGACCAAGGCAGCTTGTTCCCAGTAAAATGGGACAATGATATCGATAAAGAATTTATTGCTAAGCTTAGAGTTGAAATAATTAACCATCAAGGTGCCTTAGCATTATTAACTAATGTTATTGCTCGATGTAGCTCTAATGTGCACAGCTTAAACTCAGGTGAAAAAGAAGCAGGTTTATACGTAATAGACATGGAAATCACCTGTCGTGACCGTATTCATTTAGCTGATATTATTCGCAAGATTAAAGTGATGATTGATGTGCAACGGGTTATCCGTAATAAATAACCACAGCGGTTATTGCTCATTAGTAAACTAACAAATTACATAACTATTTAGTGGTATGCTAAATAAAACAGTTTAAACAGGACGTATTATGAAAAGTATTATCAGTACAGACAAAGCACCAAGTGCCATTGGTACTTATAGCCAAGCGGTAAAAGTAAATAATACGGTTTACTTATCAGGACAAATTCCTCTTATTGCTGAAACTATGCAAGTTGTTGAAGGTGACTTTGCTGCACAAGCAGAGCAAGTATTTAAAAACCTAGTTGCCGTTTGTGATGCAGCCGGTGGTGAAATTAACAATATGGTAAAAGTAAATATCTTCTTAACCGATTTAAGCAATTTTGCTACGGTTAACGAAATTATGAGCCGTTACTTTAGCCAGCCTTATCCAGCAAGAGCTGCGGTACAAGTTTCAAGATTACCTAAAGATGTGGCCATTGAAATTGACGGTATTATGGAACTTCCTAGCGTCAATTAAAAATAGCCTTCATTAATACTATTTAATCGGCATTGTCTACGCTGTCAGTTCAAGTCACTTATAGATATAAGCTCCATGAACTCACAGCTTGACAGCTTTGCTTAAATAGCATTTATTTGCCTATTAGGCGCTCCAGACTAAGTTTAAGTAACTAATAAAAGCCACATATTAGTTCAAATCATTTAAAAGATTAAAAGCATGACTCCAGAAAGATTAGCACGCATTAATACCATGTTAGACAAACGCCAGCCAGACTTAACCGTTTGTATGGAAGGCCTGCATAAAAGCCATAATTTAGCCGCCGTAGTACGTACTTGTGATGCCATTGGTATTAGTGATGTTCATGCCGTATGGAAGAGTGAAGAGGCGGAAGTACGAGGTGGTAGTGCTGCCGGCAGTCAGAATTGGATTGACGTGCATAATTACCATAAAACTACCGATGCAATTGCCGCGTTAAAAGCACAGGGCATGCAGGTATTAGTCACCAACTTGTCTGATACTGCAGTGAATTTTACCGAGATTGATTATACCAAGCCTACAGCCATTATTTTAGGCCAGGAGAAGTTTGGTACCTCAAAAGAAGCACTAGAACTAGCTGACCACCACATTGTTATTCCTATGGTTGGCATGGTGCAATCACTAAATGTTTCGGTTGCTTGTTCGGTAGTTTTATACGAAGCACAGCGCCAGCGTCAATTAGCCGGTATGTATGATCAACCGCGCTTGAGCCATGAACGTCGTCAACGTACTTTATTTGAAGGTGGTCATCCTATCTTTGCCGAGGCTTGTCAGCGTAAAGGTTTGCCTTATCCTGAAATTGATGAAGCAGGTCAAATTGTCGCTGATGAAAAATGGTGGCAAAAAATGCAAATGAACAAAAAAGCTTGGCAACACATTGATGACTAAATACTAACAATGGCACTGGAAGCTCTCACTAAGCTATCGCAAATTCCGCTCAGCACTCTTAAGGGTGTTGGGCCTAGTCTAGCTGAAAAACTTGAGAAAATCGGCTTGCTGTCTGTGCAAGACATGCTCTTTCATTTACCTATGCGTTATGAAGATAAAACCCGTGTCAGCACAGTGCGCGAATTATTAGTGGGTACCTCAACCAATATTATTGGCGAAATTACCGATAACCAGATCACCCACGGTAAACGACGCATGATGGTGGTTACTCTCCATGATGGCACTGGCAGTATTCAACTGTGTTTTTTCAGCTTTTCCGCCAGTCAAAAAAATAGCTTAGCCATTGGTAACAACATTCGCTGTTATGGTGAAATAAAGCGTGGTCCTCGTGGTTATCAAATAGTTCATCCTGAGTACAAAGCCCTTGATGACGATAGAGCATTAACCTCAGTAGAAGAGACCTTAACACCGGTTTACCCCAGTACCGATGGCTTAAGACAAGTTTCACTACGCAGTTTAACCGAACAAGCTTTAATTCGCTTACAGCGCGGTCAGGTAGAAGAATTACTGCCAAGTAATATTTTTAATGAGCAATACACGCTCAGTGATGCCTTAGCGATTATTCATCGACCACCGCCCGATGTTTCTATTGAGCAATTAGAGCAAGGCCGTCATCCAGCACAGCAACGATTAATTAAAGAAGAGTTACTTGCTCACAACCTGAGCATGCTTAAGCTCAGACAAAATAGTGATGTGCATGATGCGTTACCTTTGTTGGGTGATGAAAAAATTAATCAAAAATTCCTCAAAGCATTACCATTTACGCCAACCAATGCGCAAACTCGTGTGGTTGATGAAATAAAAACTGACCTGGCTAAAAGTCAGCCTATGATGCGCTTGGTTCAAGGTGATGTCGGCTCAGGTAAAACCTTAGTGGCAGCGCTTGCCGCCTTAACGGCCATTAGTGAGGGCTATCAAGTTGCCTTAATGGCACCGACGGAAATTCTTGCCGAACAGCACGCGATTAACTTTGCCAACTGGTTTACCCCGCTAGATATTAGTGTCGGTTGGTTGGCCGGAAAAACCAAAGTAAAGGCGAAAAGAGAAGCCCTTGAGCAAATAGCCAGTGGTAAAATGCAGATGGTTATTGGCACCCATGCGCTCTTTCAAGCCGATGTGATCTTTAAAAACCTGGTACTGGTTATTATTGATGAGCAACATAAATTTGGTGTTCATCAACGCCTGACCCTGAGGGAAAAAGGTGTCTTTGATAACAAGTATCCACACCAACTGATCATGACGGCAACACCTATTCCTCGTACTTTATCGATGACTGCCTATGCGGATTTAGATGCCTCTATTATTGATGAATTACCTCCAGGTCGCACTCCAATAAACACTGTGGCATTACCTGATTCACGCCGTGGGGATGTTATTGAACGTATTCGCCAAGGCTGTGTTAATGATGGCAGACAAGCTTATTGGGTATGTACCTTAATTGAAGAGTCGGAAGTATTACAGTGCCAAGCTGCCGAAGCAACTGCGCTTTTATTAGCAGCACAACTACCGGAATTAAAAATTGGCTTAGTACATGGGCGGATGAAGGCGGTTGAAAAACAACAAGTGATGGATGCTTTTAAAGCCGGTGCTCTTCACTTGCTTATCGCCACTACAGTCATAGAAGTAGGCGTTGATGTGCCTAATTCCAGCTTAATGGTCATTGAGAACCCAGAGCGTTTAGGGTTAGCACAACTGCACCAATTACGTGGTCGTGTTGGTCGAGGCTCTGTCGCCTCTTTTTGTGTATTAATGTATAAAGCACCACTATCAAAAACTGCCGTTAAACGCTTAAAAGTATTACGTGAAAGTAATGACGGTTTTGTTATCGCAGAAAAAGATCTGGAAATCCGCGGTCCTGGTGAGTTATTAGGCACCAGACAAACCGGTTTAGCCGATCTTAAAATTGCCGATCTGGTACGAGATGGTTACCTAATTCCTGAAATACGGCAACAGGCGTATTTATTATCACGCCAGCATCCTGAATGTGCGCAAGCATTGATTCAACGTTGGCTAGGCAATAAAGAGCAATACTCCAACGCCTAGCCAAAACTTAACTAATACCTAACTTATACTTAATTAAGCCTTAGCCAACGACAGTAATTAAAAATACTGTCGTGCCTTCCTGATCACAATAAGTTAGCAAAAATTACATTTAAGCAAAATACAGTAGTATTGAGAAAACATATGAATTACCATAAATAACAATGGAATAGATAAGGTAAATCATGTTATTTAATACGTTTATACAAAACAATAAGAAGTTATTAAAAATAACCTTAATAGCGCTCAGCACCATTGCTCTTTATGCCTTGCTGTTAGGTTTACTGACGCCTTATTTACTCAAAGAAAAACTTCCGGCCATAGTCAGTGAAAACTCCTCATATACCCTGCAAGTGGCAGATATTGATATCAACCCCTTTTACTTATCCCTTGAAGTTAAACAATTAAAAATACTCGATAAAAATGGTGACGATTTTACCGGATTTAAGCGCTTATTTGTCAATTTCCAAATGTCCTCACTATTTCGTTGGTTATGGACTTTTGATGAATTCAACCTAGAAGCCCCACACTTGCACTACCAGATATACCAAGATAACAGTAGTAACTTTGATGAACTTATTGGCTCGCAAAGCAGCACAAAAACTAAAAAAAATGCTGAAGAGAGTGCGGAAGAAAGTGCTATTCCAGAGATCCTAATCTCGCGTTTAAATATTGAGCAATTAAATTTACGCTTTACCGACCATGCTAAACAAGAGCCATTTGATGCCAACGTTGGCCCATTAACTATTGAACTGAATAACTTCACCACACAACGAGAGTTAAATAGTCCCTATAAGCTAAAAGCAACCTCTGCCGGTGGTGTTATAGGCTCTAGCCTTGAATGGCAAGGTCATGTCACTATTTTACCATTACGCTCTTCCGGTAAAATTAAAATAGACGGTATTGACCTGCCAACACTGTACCAATATTTTCAAGAGGACCTGCCAACGGCACTTAGCTCAGGTGAATTAAATATCAGTGCCGAATATGCCATCGATCTGTCTCAACCAGAAATGATACTTAAGGTCAGTAATACTAACCTGCTGTTTACTGATTTATTCATAAAACAAAAATCTGCCAACATTGATGATGTGCAATTAAGCAGTCTTGCCATCAATGGTCTTAATTATTCATTACCAGAAAACCAAGCCACACTAGAAGAAATTGTGCTTACTGACAGCTTAATAAATGTCATTCGTAGTAAAAGCGGAGAGCTGAATTTACTGCAAATGTTACCGCCAAGCACTAACGAAGAAAGCCCTAATGAAAAAGGCGCTAAACCACAAAGTAAAACTACTGCACCACAACAACTGCAACTAGCTATTGATAAAATAAGCCTAGTAAATAACCAATTAAAACTAACCGATAACACCACATATGTAGCAACCCAGGTACATTTAACGGCTATTAATATGAACTTAGCTAAGTTCAACTTACAAGCAGAGGCTATGTTCCCCTTAGACTTTTCAGCGGTTGTTGAACAAACTGGTAATATTTCCGCCAATGGAGAGCTGTCCTTATATCCGCTAACAGCCGAACTCGACTTTAACGCCGAAACGGTGCCATTACTTAGCATTGAGCCTTATATGCATCAATTTATTATTTCAGAGCTGATTGCCGGTAATTTTGATGCAAAATTACATATTAATTATGTCGAAGCGCTTGCCGCCAAGATATCAATGGCTGCCAGCCCGGAAAAACTCCTTATCACTGGCGATATGGCATTAAATAACTGGCGTAGCCGAGTTACAGACAAAGATGAAGATTATATACGTATTAATAAAGTTTCAGTTCAAGGCCTTAATATTGTTCAGCCAGAAAACACCATAGACATAGACAAGGTCACTATTGATAAGTTATGGCTTAATGCTCAGCGTAATGAACAAGGTGTTATGAATGTTGCTAGCATTCGTAAAGAGCGTATGGAGCAACGCCACGAAGCTGCTGAAGCAGGTAATACCGCGGTAATTAACCTTAAACATTTTCAACTGAATCCCTCTGCCTTGGTTTATACCGACTATTCAGTAAGTCCGCGTTATAAAATGCGTATAGAGCCTTTACAAGCAACAATTAAGGGCCTTTCGAGTAAAGTGAATAGCCGAGCAACCATTGATTTACAAGGTAAGATAAATAAATTTGCCCCGCTTAAATTAACCGGTAGTGTCAATTTATTATCTGAGACCTTGTATACCAATTTCAACTTGCTATTAAATGATGTGCAAATGAGCGACTTTACTCCTTTCACTGCCACTTATGTTGGCCGCGAGATTGATAAGGGTAAGCTAAACCTTAACGTAAAATACCTCATTGAAGATCAAGAGCTTACTGCCGACAACACTATTTTTATCGATA